>JBGQLF010001465.1:0-2781 GCA_041499985.1 Gemmataceae bacterium | reverse complement strand
GTCAAAGAGAGGAATCGCCTACTCATTGCGGGGGAGGAGGTGGAGCTATGAAGATTGCTTCGGTGGCTGAGGTGAAAGCCCACTTTAGCGCCTACCTGAACGCCAGCGCGGAGGGACCAATCGTTGTCACGCGTAATGGCAAGCCCGTGGCAGTGGTCTTGGCTGTGACCGACGACGAGGAATTAGAGCGTCTCCTGATGGCTCATTCGCCGCGCCTGCAAACGATCCTCGAGGCCGCCCGCGAACGGATCCGAGCTGGGGCGGGCATTCCCAACGAGGAGTTCTGGAAGGACGTAGAAAGCGACCAGGAGACGAGGAAACGTGCTAGCAAGCGGAGGAAACGGGCCTAACGATATGAACTTCCCGGGTGAGCGCTGAATCCCACCTGGCGACTCGGTTTGACGACAAAATGACGCGGCCACGACAGGCCAGGGAGTTTCGGGAAGGGCTTTGAGACGGCTAGCCATGAAAGACCAAGTGGTTGCCAAGCTGATTGCGCTGAAAGCCTATCTCGTTGTGAAGCAAGCTGCTCCCCAAGAGCACGACGTGCTCAAAGATAAAGCGGCACATGCCGTTCATTTCCTGAAGAGCCAAAACACCCTTGAGGGGCTGCGGCGCCGGGTGTTCTACAACCTTGTTCTCGCCGAGCTTATGCGAGACACGGACCCGGTTCCGTACCGCGCCGCGGCGATGGATACAGGAGAGCGGTTGTCCGAGTTAGGCTACGTGGACCCGACGCCCATCTATATGCAGATTGTCGATGCCACGACAGAGAGGCTAACGACCGCCCACTTTGGCGACTTCAAATCGTCGCCGAGTTGGTCGCATTCGTCGTGGTCTCATTCGCCCGTGGCGGAATCACAGGCCTTTCATGGGAGTATCGGGCCGGTACTTGCCGCCGTGAAGCTCGAGGAGTCCGTGGCCGAGGACTACGACAAGTTCTTGCAGGTGACCTCGCTGGACGAGATCATGAAAAAGCATGGGATTTCCTGAAAGAGACTGGAGCCAGGGGGTGAAAGCCGAACAAGTCGTTACAGCAGCTGGGGCCGGCACGACGGCTTTCTGTGGGATGAGGTCTCTACAGCCGGCCCCGCTGGTGAACTTTATCAATAAACAGCATTCGGGCCGAGCAATCGAAGACGTATTCCCATGATGATGGCACAGCGTCAGGAAATCTTGCAGCTGCTGGAGCGGCTGAGTGCGCTCACCCCCGAGGTGCGGTTCGGGCAGCTGATCGCGAACCTCTCCTACCTGGCCATCGGGCCGACGAACGAGGCCATCTGGGACATGGAGGATGAGCAATTGGTAGCGGCCCTCCGCAAGCACATCGCGGATTTGTCGGATCGGACCGTGGATGTCGTTTGACTCCGTGCAAGGCGGTCCATCGGGCGCCGATGGCGGAAGCACTTCGAGGAGATCAAGCTGGTTGTCCAGAAGGAGTTGACTCCTGAGGCGTCCCGGCCAGCGCGGCACACCGTTCCAACAAGGCTTCCTTCGCCAGGAGAACCGCTTCCGCAATGGCTTCGGGCGTTACTTCCGGCCAGCTTTCCAAGAGCGAGACGATCGTTCTTCCCTTGGCCAGCCGATTCAGGATCGTTTCGACGGGGACGCGCGTTCCTTTGAAGGTCAACTGGCCATGACAGATCCGAGGATCCATCACCAGGAACTTCCCAAATTCCACGGGTTTCATCAACAAGTCCTCTCGGACCGAGATTGAACGTGCCGAATACTTGCATTCTATCGCGTTCCTTCTTAGCAGGTCCACCGCAAGAAAAGGGCAAGAACAGGCAGCCCAAGGATGCCGTGCTCAAGGCAAAAGCGAGCAGGCGCCCGTGGACACTCCGGACTTCGCGTCGGGCGGGTTGCTGGCGGCCAGCTTCGCCCGGCCAGGGAAGCTGTTTACTGCCCATGCCGCGCTGATCGTCCGAATGATTACCGGTGTGGTCAAATCCGACGAAGGCCGGGACGCAACCCGCCACGCCGAACCTTTCCTTGGTTTGCCAGCCGTGGTATCCTGTCCGGAGTAACCGACCGTCCAGGAGGAACCGGCCATGGCTGTCAGTATCGAGGCGTTGGGGATTGACCGGCTCAGCGTTCGTGAGCGACTGGAGTTGATCGAGCAGATCTGGAACAGTCTGCCGGAACAGGTGAACCCGGACGAGGTGCCAGCGTGGCACTTGGCAGAGCTCGCCAAGCGGCGCGCGGAGGCCGACGCTTTGCCGAGGGCAGGCAAGCCGTGGCGAGAAGCCCTGGCACGGTTCGGGAGCGGGTCGTGACATTGCCCGTCATCATTACCAGAAATGAGCGATTTTCAGACTCTCTTTGGCCGCCCACCAATCGTGACTGCCGACGCCCCCGGCCGGGTCAACCTGATTGGCGAGCACACCGACTACAACGGCGGCTTCGTGTTGCCCACCGCCATCCCGCAGCAGACGCACGTCGAACTCGCGCCGCGCTCCGACCAGACAGTGCGTGTCTGGAGCAGCTCCCAAGAGAAGAACGCGAACATCCTCACGTATGAACTGGGCGCCGAGCGACCGGGCCGAAAATGGCTCGACTACATCCAGGGCGTCACCCAGATCCTGCGGACCGACGGACATCGGCTCTCGGGCTTCGAGGCGCGCATCACGTCGCAGGTGCCGCTGGGCAGTGGGCTGTCCTCCAGTGCGTCGCTCACCGTCAGCCTGATGCGGGCGCTGCGGCGGGCGTTCGGGCTGACTCTGGATGATGTGCCGATCGCCTTGCTCGGCCAGCGCGCCGAGAACGAGTTCGTCGGCGCTC
>JBGQLF010001464.1:0-2785 GCA_041499985.1 Gemmataceae bacterium | reverse complement strand
CGCGTGGTCAAGCGGAAGATGTCCAAGTTCAAGAAGAAGCGCCCGGAACATCGGCCTGTACCGCCCTTGAAGAAAACCTTTGTCGAGTCAGTCGTTATGCTCATTTGAACCGTATTGGGTTTAGCCGCGAGCCTCGGGCGAGCGCGCCTTCGGGTAAGCGCTCGCCCGAGGCTCGCGGCTAAACGAAATGGGAAAGTACCGATGCCCCCAATCCGACTCGCCGAGAGTGCCCTCCTCGTGGTCGACGTTCAGCGCGGCTTTACGGTGCTCTGTCCGCAGGAGCTGCCTGTGCCCGGCGGTCTGGAAATCGTGCCCAACGTGAATCGCCTCCTCGCTCTTCCCTGGGCACGCATCGACGCCAGCCAGGACTGGCATCCGCCCAATCACTGTAGCTTCCTGGGCCAACGCGACAACCTCTATCCACCGCACTGCGTCATGGGGACGCCCGGAGCCGAATTCCTTCCCGGCCTGCACACCGAACGCTTCCACGCCATCTGGCGCAAGGGCTTCGAGCGCGATGCCGACGCCTATGCCGTCACGGCGCAACATCCCGGTCTGGCCGCTCTTCTGCGGACGAGCGGGATCCGCAACATCATGGTGTGCGGCCTGGCCACCAACATCTGCTGCTTTTTCGCTGCGCGCGATCTGCGCCGCGAAGGCTTCGACGTCTCCCTCGTGGAGGACGCCAGCGCCGCTATTGACGTATTGGCCGCCAATCTGCTTCAGGAAAAGGCCAAGGCGGAAGGCCAGCAGCTCGGCATCCGCTACGTCAGGACCGTGGACGTTTTGAACGCCGTGGCGCGGCCTGCTTGAGCCGATCGCGGGCACACGCCAGGATCGCGGCATGATCGAACGCCAGCGGCGGCGGCTGGTCGAGAGGGTGCCAACCCACTTCGGCGGCATCATCGGCGGCCTGTGGTTTGAGCTGAGCCGGATCGACTTGCGCGAGATATACGACGCTGATCGTTCGGCCACGTGGATCCCGTCCCGGATCGCCAAAGGTGTGCAATTGCTCCAGTTGGTCCGCTTCCACGCGGGTCTCTTCACGCAGCTCCCGCCGCGCAGCCGCTTCCAGGGATTCGTCCATTTCGACGAAGCCGCCTGGAATGGCCCACATCCCGGCAAAGGGATCGTGCTTACGGCGGATGAGTAACACGCGCGGCTGCGGCTCCCGGGTGACGATGACGGTGTCCACCGTCACCGCGGGACGTGGGTAGTCGTAGGTGTATTTCTTGGCCTTTGTTGAGGTCATGGATCCGTCGTCCGAAGTATCTCTTTTTTTCGTGTTTTTCGTGTCTTTCGTGGTGACTTCTCTACTCCCTATTCTCGCTCCGGCTCCTGGGCAAGGGCCACCACGGCTACCGCCAGCCTGCCATCGGTGCGATAGGGATCCCCACCGCCGTTCCGACCCTGGAGCTGTTCGTGGAACCGTTCGCGCCAGTAGACTTCGGAGAGATGTCCAGTCCTTTTCAGATCCTCGACCAGCTTATCGCGCTCGGCGTCCACATCAGCGCCGATGTGATGGGTAATCTGGCCCGTGGTATGGCTGAAGCCCACCTTGGTGTCGTAGGTCGTGGCCCCCATCCAGAGGGGCCGGCTTTGTTCGTCCACTTGCTCGGACCGCCAGAAACGAACGTGATGACGCTGGCGCGGGTCGTGGCCTACTGGTTGCTCGAAGGCCAGGTCCTGCTTCCGGCCCCAAACGAAGAGACTGCTCACCGGGGCCGCCTCATACGCTCGGTGCATGAGGGTACGGCGCGCGATCCTTAAAGAACTTGCCAACGTGATCGGATCCGCAGGATGCCACTGAGCCGCCAGCATGATCTTCTGGACTTCTTCCTCGCTGCCGACCAAGGCAATGTTGAGGGGATCGCCGGGGATGCCGTTGGCCGTGTGCGTGATCCGAGGCGCGTCCTCCAGTGCCGGATGGCGAGAGGCGTGGCGACGCCAGGCGAGCGGCAGGACGACGTAGGCCAGCACGAGATACACGATGAGGAGTGCGCTCAAGGAGCGCAAGGCTTTTCGGAGCGGGCGCGAGCGCGGCGGAGGAAGTGGGCTTGCCTCGGCGTATGCATCAATGCCCATGATTCCTGCTCCCAACGTGGCGCATCAATCGAGAGGGATATCACGGGGGAAGTTGCCCCAGGCTTCACGGCGGGCAGCGGCGATCTCTGCTACAGAAATGTCGATGCCACGGTATGCGAACAGGCCGCATAGGCCCGGCCGCTCGGGCACAGGGGACGGCGGTGGGGAGAGCGACTCCACGAATTGCAGCACCTTCTGCAAGTCCTCGGGGGAGAGGCCCTGAAGCTTGGTGACTGCCTCTTGAGGCAAAGTGGTCATGATACAGGCTCCTTCTATATGTAAAGTACAATGGCTGGGTGGATGTAGTCAATGACCGGTGACACAGACCTTTGGAGATAGGCCTTCCTTCAGACCGACCGAGTGCCTATCGTTGCGCGCGGAGGGCCGGCGGGCGGAAAATGGCCCTGTGTGCGCAACGCGCGCAACGATCGAGCCTCTGTCCACGCAACTCCCACTGGAGTAAGCACTTCTTGCTGGCGCCCATCGTTGCGCGCCGCGCGCAACGATGGGCGCCCTGTCTTTTCGTTTCAACTTGTTTCAGAAAACTTTGAAAACCGTTACCCGTCCCTATAATGACCCTGTGCAATCGCCCAATCCGGCCTGGTTCAAAGGCAGGTAACAGCATTGTGGCGGCAAGTTTGCAACTTGCCGAGGCCCACCGGCAAGTTGCAAACTTGTCCCTATAATGACCCTGTGCAAT
>JBGQLF010001463.1:0-2786 GCA_041499985.1 Gemmataceae bacterium | reverse complement strand
CGCAAACATGAACGTTACGCCGCTCATCGATGTGTTGTTGGTGCTGCTGATTATCTTCATGGTGATCACGCCCCTTACACCGAAGGGACTGGACGCGCTGGTACCGCAGCCGCCGCCACCGGACCAGAAACAGCAGCCGCCGACGCCCGACCGCACCATCGTGGTGCAGTTGATCGATCGCGGATCCGGACAGACGCCGGCGCTCAAGATCAACCAGGAAGATACCACCTGGGACAACTTGCAGGGACGGCTGACCGACATCTTCAAGACTCGCGCCGAGAAGGTAATGTTCGTCAAGGGTGACAGCAACGTCCCATTTGCCGACGTCGCCGACGTGATTGATATAGCCCACGCCGCGGGCGTGGAAAAAGTGGGATTGATCACGGCCAAGATCGAAGCTGGCGGCTAGAGTAGCGGTGCGGCCGGCCGAGCCCGTGCTCGTCAAGTTCAAGCCCGGGCTTCCGTGCGGCCCGCGTGGGCCCGGCACCAAACCCACGTGAGCCTTGCCTTCTCTGCTCTTGACTGTGTAGGATGCGGCAGGATTCCTGGCAAGGGAGACTTATAACCTAATGAAAAACAACGTGCGAGTATTGGCACTCATAGCTGTCGGGTTGGCGCTGTTTTCGACCGCGGGCTGCAACAAGCTCAAGGCTCGCGATCAACTGAATAAGGGCGTGCAATCCTACAAGAACGCCAAGTATGAGGAGGCGATCGACCATTTCCAGAAGTCGATTTCCTACGATCCCACCCTGATCAATGCGCGCTTGTACCTGGCTACAGCCTTCGCGCAGCAGTACATTCCTGGCGCGGATACGCCCGACAACAACAAGATGGGTGAACAGGCTATCGACCAGTACAAAGAGGTGCTGACCCGCGATCCCAAGAACATCAACAGCGTGAAGGGAATCGCCTATCTGTACCTGCAAATGAAAAGGTTCGAGGACGCCAAGCAGTACTATCGCAAGGCCATCGAAGTTGATCCCAACGATCCCGAGCCTTACTACTCAGTGGCCGTGATCGACTGGACGCAAAGCTACCAGCCGCGTATGGAAGAGCGTGCCAAGTTGGGGCTGAAGCCGGAAGAGTGGCTGAAAGACAAGAAAGTCTGCGAAGGTCTGAAGCAAAACGGTTGGGCCATCATTCAGGACGGCATCGATAATTTGAACACCGCCCTGAAATTGCGTCCGGACTACGACGACGCCATGGCTTACATGAACCTGTTGTACCGGGAGCGCGCCGACCTGCAGTGTGGCGATCCCGCGGCACACGCCGCAGACCTGAAAACGGCTGACGATTGGGTCGACAAGACCATGGCAACCAAGAAGGCCAAGCTCGAGAAACAGCCGGGAGCACAAGGCATCACCATGGATCAACCTAAGTAGTCCTCTTTAGTCTCAGCCAGAGCCTCTTCCGCGCCCCGGAAGAGGCTTTTGTATTGGTGGGGACTGGGCAGGTGAGGACACCTGCCCCTACGTGGACCGTCCAGATGCACACGTAGCGGCAGGTGTCCGACCTGCCGAGCGAGTGAAGCGAGCCTACGCGCTTACGGCAGGGTCAACGGCCAGATCAAGATGTTCTTCCCAAACTCCTGCGGGTTGCCGCCGTACCGCCGCAGCACCGCGTGCAAGTCTTCCTCTTTGTCAACGACCCATCCCGCTTGAAACACCCACACCGTGCCGCCGGCCCTCAGGCCATAGCTCTTTTGCATAGCCTCCAATTCAGCCGGGAACAGTCTGGCCTGGAAGATCCAGCGGTCGTGATCGAGAGAAATCACCTGATGGTTGCCGCAACCGGAGTCCAGGAACGGCTGGAACGGCGGTTGCACCTGGGTCACCAGGGTGTGGCAGAGATAGTAGCTGAGCAACAGCCCGCCCTGATCGTCGGTGAAGATAACGGAGGCCGGCGGCAGGGATTGCAGCGTCTGCACCGCCTGGCTCATCCACTTGCGGTTCTGGTTCCTGGCTTTAATGTACTGGCCCATGGGCGACGGGAAGAGGTTGCACAGCGTCAGCACGGCGGCAATGGCGACCGGCTTCACCCAGGTCTTCGAAACCTTCCAGCGTGCCAGCGCGACCGCGATCCCCGGCATAGCAAAGCCAGCGAGGTAAGCATCGTGGCGGGTGCCGCCATAGGGGTACAGCCCCAACAGCGCGACCCCGCAGGTGAGCACGAAGGGAAATGCCAGCAGCAATGCCAGTTGGCGGGGCGCGGGCCGGAGGGGATCCGGCGGCCTGGGTCCCCGGTCCCGGAGCAGCAGCACGATCCCCACCATAAAAAGTAACAGTCCTACCGCTCCTACGGCGCCTTGGCTGAACAGGTAGTGGAAGAACCGCAGGCTGTTCTTGGCGACGAAAACCAGTGCATGGTCCTCAGACCAGTGGAAGATGGATCCTCGAACATACGACTCGGCGATGGCCTGGGGCGCGCCTCTTGCCTTCAGCTTGGTGACGTGACTCACCAGCAGAAACCTGACGACGGCTAACGCGCCTACCTGGCCGGCAATCCAGGCGGCAACCGTTCCCGCTTGGGTTCTGGCCGAGCGAATCCGAAACATGGCATAGATGCCGAGGGTTAACGCGAAAAGCAAAGCTGAATAGTGGCACAACAGCGCCAGATAAAGCGCCACGGCGGAGCCCAGCATCCGGCGCGGCGAATTTTCGCTAACGCCGCGCTCCAGCAGGTACAAGCTGCACGCCGCGAAGAACTGCAGCAACGCATACTGCCGGATCTCCGCCGAGAGGTAAATGAGCGCGGGTGAGAACAAAAGCAGGGCCATGCCGATCAGG
>JBGQLF010001462.1:0-2787 GCA_041499985.1 Gemmataceae bacterium | reverse complement strand
TTACCGGGATGCCGGCGACTGGCCTCTCTACGTGCAAACTCTCCACGAGCTGGAGCGACTTTCTCCGATCACCCCCGAGGACTATCTCTTTAAGGGTCGTAGCGAAAGCGTGGACGACCCCGTCCGTGGCCTGATCAGCCTGGAGGAGGCCGTTCGCCGGCTCCCAGGCTCCGGCATGGCGCGGCTGGCACGCGCGGAGGCCCAGGCCTGCTACGCGCAGATCACGGCCAAGCCTGATGACGCCGAGCTGGCCATCCGGTATGCCAACACTGCCAAGGACATGCTGCCCGGCAATCCCATGGCGCTGAAGGCCAGTGCGTGGGCACAACTCGTGGCCGCGACCACGTTCGGCGATAACGGCCAGCCCGACAAACGCCGGGAAGCCTTGGAGCAGGCGGGCCGCGACGTGAAGGCGCTGGAGGACTGGACGACCCCTGTGCAAGTCTTCTGGGTGCGGCTGACCTACTTCGACTACCTCGGGGATGAACAAAACGAGGCCCTCCTCAGGGAATGCCGCCGTGTTCAAGAAAAGACAGACAATCAGCCTTTGATATGGTTCTGCGTGAATCACTTGTACCGGCTTGGCCAGTTGGAGGAAGCTCGGAACCTAATGGATCAACGGTTGCCGCAGGCCGCGTCGAAGATGGGCTATCTGGTCCACAAGGGTTTTGTCGTGGCGGAGCTGGCCAATGGCCAGGCCGAAGCCTTAACTGCCGCTGAAGCCGCTCTGCGAGAGGGCGCGGTGACACCAGCGAGTGCTGCTCTCTTCCCGGGACCTCATTCCCTGTTGCGCTATCTCGGTCGCAAGCCGCAGGCCGAAGAGGCCTGTCGTCAAATCCGTGCACGCCTCACGGGGCCATTCCCGTCTAGGCCGGAATGGAGCAAGAAGTTGCTGGACTACAATTGTGGCGAGCTGACCGATCAGCAATTGCTGCAAGCCGCAGGTCCGTCTCGCTGGGACCAGTGCGAGGGCCACCTTCACATGGCACTGACGAAGCTCGCGGACGGAGACCGGGCCGGCGCTCGCGAACACTTCCGCCAGTGCCTCGCTACCGGCGCCTTTGATTTCTATGAGTACCAATGGAGTCGCGCGTTCCTGGCCCGCATGGAGAAGGACCCCACCTGGCCGCCGTGGATTCCGGTGAAGCCATGAAGGGACGGGCCTGATTTAAGACGCCGTTCTGGAGACGCCCATGCCTACATGTCTTGCCTGCCAGCTGGAGCTTCCCACACGAGACTCGCTTTTTCGCACCGTGCGGTGCGGCGCTGCCTGAGGCTGGCGAACGACCGCCGTGCTCGCAACCTGGCTGTCCAGCCGCAGACTTGCCGGCTCCGCGAATACCTTGGCATTGCAGCGTCGTGGAAAAAGCCCTAACCTAAATGGACCCGTTCGCGTGACTCGTGCCAGGGAGCAGCAAATGATGCCTTATGCTGGTCATACCAAGGAGGAAGTGGCTCGACGGGGTAAAGAGATCTACGAGAGAGAGATCCGGCCCCAAGTCGAAACGGAGCACCGCGGTCAATTTCTCGTCGTGGACATTCTGAGCGGTGCCTACGAAACTGCCGAGGATGATTTGACGGCCTCGGATCGCGCTCTGGCCAAGAACCCCAAGGCCATCTTATACGGCTTGCGCATCGGCTCCCCCGCGGCCTATCGTCTTGGAAAGAGCCTCGGAGTGCAACAGCCATGATTCAGGGAGTAGTTCGCGCAGGACGGGAAGCTACGATCCGCCTTCAGGTCCAGGGTCCCAAGGGGCAGGAAACGGACGTCGAGGCGGTTCTGGACACCGGTTTCACCGGTTACGTGACCTTGCCCACCGCGGTGATCCATTCGCTCGCCCTGGCACTCCAGGAAGTTCGCGAGGCGATTCTGGGTGATGGCAGCACCGCCTTCCTCGACATCTACCGGGCCACGGCACTGTGGGATGATCAGCCACGCACTATTCAGGTGTTGGCTGCCGAAGGGGGATCCTTGGTAGGCATGGCCTTGCTCCACGGCTACCAGGTTACGCTTCAGATCGTGGATGGAGGCACGGTGACCATCGTGAAACTGCCCTGAGCCGTTTCCCGATCCGAGGGACCAGGGAACCAAAAGGCATCGAGACGAATGTTTTCAACGACCCAGTAGAGGGCTGACGGGATAATCGTGGCGGGCGCCATGCTTGCTCACAGCCTGGCCGGCCGGCCGCAGACATCCCGGCTCTGCGAATACCTTGGCATGGCAGCGTCATGGCAAAAACCTTAACCTAGATAGACATGAGCACCACACCAAACAACTACAAGTACCTGACCCGCAAGCCAGGATCGAACTACAAGCAACTGTTCATCAGGGACCGCTGGATCAGGGCGCGCACGCTTTACGGCAAGTATGTCAACGAAGAAACACCGATGACGCCGGAAGAGATTGCCGCCGATTATGACTTGCCGCTCGAAGCCGTGCAGGAGGCGATTGCCTACTGCGAGTCCAACCCGCCGGAACTCGCTCAAGACTACGCACGGGAGGAGGCCTGGATGGAGGCAGCGGGCATGAACGACCCGAACTACAAATATAACCCCCAACCCAAGCTGTTGACGGCCCAGGAAATCGCCCGGCTGAAACGGTTATGAGGCTTTACCTCGACGACGACAGCGCATCGGGTCTCCTGGCTCGGTTGTTGCGCAAGGCAGGCCATGAAGTGCAAGTGCCGGCTGCTGCTGGGACAGCGGGCGAACAGTAGGGTAGGCAGCCAGCGCCTTGCCGGTCCTCGTGGCGTCTCTCGACGGACACTATCGACCGTGTGCAGGTTT
>JBGQLF010001461.1:0-2788 GCA_041499985.1 Gemmataceae bacterium | reverse complement strand
GTCAACGATTCAGGCTTGCGTCCGCGCATGTCCGGTCTCGCACACCGATACGGATCACAAGATCAGCGTACCAGGACTCCGGAATTCATTGCAAGTTTTCGTGCCAGGAACACTAGCCGCACGTTGCTGCGATGGCCAGGGCCGGACCCATCCGGACATCGACCATTCAGCGCGGCGGCCGCGTTGCGAGCTGGCTTGTTCATGCCAGTTATACCAGCGAGATCGATTGGGGGAAAGCCCAGCTCGTCGCCGCACCCCGCCAAGGAAAAAACAACCGGGGACATTCATCTAATTGGATGCCAAAAAGATGAATATCCCCTTTTCCGCCTCTTTTTCGCCCTCTTGGCTGCGTTGCCGTCGCATTGCTACTATCTGGCTATCTGGCGCCGCGTAGGATATCAGCCACACCAGCCAGCCCAGAGCCGCGCAGAGCCCGGATGGCCGCCAGACCGGCGAAGCCGCAGCCCAGCAGCAGCAGGGCCGACGGCTCGGGAACAGGAGTTGCTCCCGGCGAGAAGGCGGTGCTGACGCCCACCGACCCGAACGCGGCGTCCTCCGGCAGCGGCCCGGTGAAGCCTGACAGGTCGTAGCGGTAGGTGAAGAGGTTGAGCGTGCTGAGGGTGCCGTCCACGGTGCCCAGATAGGGGTCGCTCTCCAGCATGTTCTTGACCTGCGTCTCCGTGATCGGGATCGGCATCATCGTCATCGGGTCCAGCGCAAAAGGTTTGAAGTAGCTGAGCCGGGGATCAGGATTGAAGTGTACGTCGGCGTGGACGTGGCCATCGCCGGAAGTAAGGTCGAGCGTGGCGATGGGATCGGTCAGGTCGAACGCGGTCAAGTCGAAGGTCCCCTCGGCTAGGTCAATCCCCGGCCTGGTGCCGAAGGCCTCGCTGCCGGGGCCAATGGACGGCGTGCCGCCGAAAACCCCGGGCGAGGTGATGAACTGCGGGTCTCCTCCCGTGGCCGTGGCAATGCCGTCGGGACTGAAGATGCCCGTGTCCGATTTGGCCGTCAGGACCAGCGTATACGGAATGGCCGTGACGCCAGCCACGAACCCTGCCGGCTTGGCGCCAATCGTCATGTCGGCCTGTGCCGTCACTGTGGTCGTGCCGCTCAACGGCCCATTATCGGCGGAGCGCGTCAGCGGCCCAAGGGTGTCCGTGGTGTTGAATTTGTAGGTGAATTCCTTCGCCGGGGTGGTTACATCAATGCCGCCCACGGCTTTGATGATCTGGACCCGCAACGGCCCGAGCTTGTAGGGGCCGCCCGTGGTCGTCCCCGTGGTGGTCACGATGTCGTCCTTCCCGACGCCCCAGGAGAAGGTGCTCTTCGCCGTCGCGCCCAGCGCCGGCGACAGCCAAGCGGCGGCCAGCCAGAGGGCGACCAGCCCCACGGCAAGGCAGCAGAATCGTCTGTGCCGCGCGAAGAACTGTGCCCGGCCGCCGGCATAGCGGCCGAGGGCCAGGCAGAAGTGGCTGGCCAGGTCCGCGGGGACCAAACGGATCTTTTTCGTTGGTGCGTGGTCACTCATCATCTGGCTCCTTTCTTGAGGTCAGCGGCTCGACTGTCCTCGTTCACTGGGATCTGCGATGCCGCGTCCCCAACTGTTCATGAGATGCCTGGGAAAACCCCCTCCTCGGCGCGGAGAGCCTCCTGTCCTGAGCGGAACAGAAGGCGCTGGCGCGGTCTGTGGTCCGAATGGGGGGCAGGGTTCCGTTAGCGGAACCCCGTCGCGCAACCGCGGCTTCTGAGCTGGTCCAGGAGCATCCGCCATGCCAAAACTCTATGAGTGAACAAGGCTAAACATGCTTATATGCACATGCACTTGTGCTAACAGGACTTGCGGCGCGGGATTTTTTGCCGAAACCGAGAACCCGTTGCCTGGTGGCGGCCGCGCCCAGCCGCGGCGCTAGCGGTGCCTAGCGCCGTCTGTTAACGGCGTTTACCCCTGGAACAGCCCGTTGCTTCTCGAAGCTTCGAGGGGCCTGTTCCCTTCTGCAACAGGCGGCTTCCAACGTGGATGGGACGCCGTTCTGGCGCATGGACAGCTGCGAATGGGCAGTCGGAAGATCACGAATCCCGTGCAATGTACCGGCCGGAAGCTGGTCTATCGACTGTTGGGGTGGAATCCGTATCAACCGCTCCTCTTCCGCCTGGTGCACATGCTGGTGCACATGTTGCGCTGTTGGAGCGGGCATCCTTGAAGTCGGCGTCGGGAACCTTTATCGGCTTGCGGTCGCGTCCTCGATGGCCGCATAGCCGCGCCTTTCTTTGGTACAGCGGAGAAAACAAAGGGAGAAAACAAAGGTGTCGGGAACCGATATTACGGGTAGCATAGTGGGTAATATTGCTTCCGGACACCTTCCTGGGTTCTGGGCCCCTTTCGGTATTTCTGGGCCTGTCGTCCACGGGGAGTCGATCATGCCTCAACCGGCCGGCCCGGATTACGACCAGCGCCTGAAGGTCCTGCTCAAGGAGTTCTTCGAGACCTTCTGCCTCTACTTCTTCCCCGCCTGGGCCGAGCGCTTCGATTTCGGCCAGTTGACCTGGCTCGACAAAGAAGTGTTGATGGCCCCGCCCCAGGCCGAGAAGTGCCAGCTTGATCTGAAACAGCGACCGGGCGGGTCTTGCCATTTCCTGCGCCCGCCGGATACGATGCGGGAAAGGAGAACACCATGATTGAGTTGAGTGAAGAACAGCGGCAGGAACTTTCGCAGCCCGAGCCGGTCGTCATCGATCCCCTCACCCAGGAGACCTACGTCCTGGTGCGCAAGGAGGTCTATGACCG
>JBGQLF010001460.1:0-2789 GCA_041499985.1 Gemmataceae bacterium | reverse complement strand
GCTTTGGCGGCGAGGAGAGCGCCGGGGCGAGCTTCTTGCGACACGACGGCACGGTGTGGACGACGGATAAGGATGGCCCGATCATGGACCTGCTGGCCGCCGAGATCACGGCTCGGACGGGCAAGGACCCGGGCGAGCATTACCGTGAACTGACAGCGAAGTTCGGTACGCCGTGCTACACGCGCATCGACGCCCCGGCGACGCCCGAGCAGAAGGCGCGGCTTCAGAAGTTGTCACCCCAGGCCGTTCAGGAGTCGAAGTTGGCCGGGGAGTTGATCACCGCCAAGCTGACCAGCGCCCCGGGCAACGGGGCTCCGGTCGGCGGGTTAAAGGTCGTCGCCAGGAATGGCTGGTTCGCGGCTCGCCCTTCCGGCACCGAGAACGTCTACAAGATCTACGCCGAGAGCTTCAAGGACGAGAAGCACTTGCAGGCGATCGTGGCCGAAGCTCAGCGGATCGTGAGCGCGGCTCTGGTACACGATGCCTAGCGGTTCAGGAACCGGTCTGCGGGATTCGCCCGCCAGCTGGCTCAGCCGGAAGAGGTCTTGTGCGAGGGGCACCAACCGCCCCTTCCCGAACCGGAAGGGCACCTTGCGATGCATCCGGCTCGCCGGCTCGAGGCTACCGCGGACAAACGCTGAAGTCGTAAGCCCGATCGTGCCGACGGATGCTGTCGTACGCACCGTGGTGGATTCTCTTGTGGTATCCCTCACAGACGGGGATCTGCTTCCAATCGGTCAACGAACGAGACAGCATCTCCGGCCGCTGTGTCTGCCTGCCATGACAGCGACGGCGTTCGAAGTTCGAAGAGTGTTCAGACCGATCCGGCGACCGAGTGCAACACCCCAACAGGTCTCGCCAGCCCTAACGGCGCAAGAAGCCCAGGAAAACCGCGGTTCTCGACGTGTTCAGCCGCTGGCTACGAGTTCGTAGAGGGGTAGAGTATTGTTACGAAGAGTGTCCTACTCGGGGAGCTGGTCGAGTCGGCTGCGAACAGAGCCGACACACGAGTTAACGCGAAACGCCGGGAGTGTCTCCTCCCGGCGTTTTTGTATTTCTTGGTGCCACAAAAGGATATGCGCCGGCCTCGCCGTCCGACCCGTGCTCTCTGATTCGAGAGAGCGCACTCGGGGTCCAAGCGCAACCCCCAGGGTTGCGCTTGGACCCCGAAAGTCTCCCGCCAAAACTCTCAGAGTCTCTGGTTAACACCCCTCTCGGAGTTAACACTACTGTCTCACTCGCACCCCGTTCGTCATTTCGAACTTTCACCGGGTAATTAACAGATAGAGGGCGTCGCCACCAATCGCGACGCCGTGTTCCGAATCCCGCCTGACAGCGCTCCGGTCGCCAGGCGAAGGTCGCTGTGGGCAACTCCACCAGGAGATGTCCCATGCGACTCTACCCCGATCCTGCTTCCCTGACCCCCGACGAGCGGTTCCGCGAGCTCGCCTGCATCCTCGCCGCTGGCCTGCTCCGCCGCCGTGCTCGCCCGCCACTCTCCTCCAATCTCGGCGAGCGTCACGGCCCGAAAAAATCTCCAGAATCTGACCAGGATTGCCTTGAGGTTCCCGCCGAAACCGTGCTCAGTGTCCACACGAGTTAACCGCTTCCGAGGCTTCGAGAAAGGAGCACTACATGGACCTGAACATCGGCAAAGAACTTGCCGCCCTGCAGCGCATGACCGTCAAGGAGTTGCGGGCCCGGTACGCCGAAGTGTTCGGCGAAGAAACGCCTGCGAACAACAAGACGTGGCTGATCAAGCGCACCGCCTGGCGACTCCAGGCACTGGCCGAGGGCAACCTGTCCGAACGCGCCCGCCAACGGGCCGCCGAGCTGGCCAACGACGCAGATCTGCGCATGAACCCGCCCAAGGCCAAGCCCGCCGGTGCCCCGGAGGAACGCACCACGACCGCAACCCTGCGCTTCCAGCCGGACGACCGGTTGCCCCCGCCCGGTACCCTCCTCACCCGCAAGTACAAGGGCGAGATGCTGCAGGTCAAGGTCCTGCCGCACGGCTTCGAGTACGCAGGCCAGGTATACGGCTCGCTCAGCGCGGTGGCCAAGGCCATCACCGGCTCGCATTGCAATGGCTATCTCTTCTTCCGTCTGGGCAACCAAGGAGGTGACCAATGAACCGCACCCCACGCAACGGGAGGCCAGCGACCCTGCCCCTGGTCCGCTGCGCCGTCTACACCCGCAAGTCCACCGAGGAGGGCCTCGAGCAGGAGTTCAACTCGCTGGACGCCCAGCGCGAATCCGGCGAAGCGTTCGTCACCAGCCAGCAGCATGAGGGCTGGACCTGCCTGCCCGAGCGCTACGACGATGGCGGCTTCACCGGAGGCAATATGGAGCGGCCGGCGCTCCGGCAGCTGATGACCGACATCGAGGCCGGCAAGATTGACTGTGTGGTGGTCTACAAGGTGGACCGGCTCAGCCGCTCGCTGCTCGATTTTTCCAAGATGATGGAGACCTTTGACAAACACCGCGTCTCCTTCGTCTCGGTGACGCAGCAGTTCAACACCGCCACGTCAATGGGCCGGCTGGTGCTGAATGTGCTCCTGTCGTTTGCCCAGTTCGAGCGCGAGATCATTTCCGAGCGCACGCGGGACAAGATTGCCGCGACACGCCGCAAGGGGAAATGGGCAGGTGGCCATCCGCTGTTGGGCTACGACGTGGACCCACAGGGCTTCCGGCTGCTGGTTCACGAAGACGAGGCCGTCCGGGTTCGAGCCATCTTTGAGCTATACCTGGAACACCAGTCGCTGCTCCCCGTCGTGCAGGAGCTGGAG
>JBGQLF010001459.1:0-2793 GCA_041499985.1 Gemmataceae bacterium | reverse complement strand
GATGGTCTTCGTCGGCAACGTCAACCAGCCAGTCGATACCCTGGTGAAGACGAGCCACCTGTTTGCCCCATTCCCGGAGACGATGATCGACTCGGCCTTCTTCGACCGGATGCACGCCTACGTTCCTGGTTGGGAAATCCCGAAGATGCGGCCCGAGTTCTTCACGAACCAGTACGGTCTGATCGTGGACTACCTGGCCGAGTTCCTGCGGGAGATGCGCAAGCGGAGCTTCGCCGACGCCATCAACAAGTCCTTCAAGCTGGGCCGAGACCTGAACCAGCGGGATACGATTGCCGTCAAGCACACCGTCTCGGGTCTGCTGAAGCTGCTCTACCCGCACGAGGAGTATCCTAAGGATGCCGTGCGCCGCTGCCTGGAGTACGCCCTGGAGGCAAGGCGACGGGTGAAGGAGCAATTGAAAAAGATCGGCGGGATGGAGTTCTTCGACGTTCACTTCAGCTACCTGGACCAGGAGACGCTGGAGGAAAAGTTCATCAGCGTGCCGGAACAAGGCGGCGGTACGCTGATCCCCGATGGCCCCCTCAGCCCCGGCATCATGCACACAGTCGCTACGGGCAGCACGGGCGGGCACCTCGGCTTGTACCGCCTGGAAACGCAGGTGATGGCAGGAAACGGCAGCCTGAAGACATCCGGTCTGGGATCAAACGCCGCCGCCAAAGAGGCGATCAAGGTTGGGTTCGACTTCTTCAAGGCGAACGCCAGCCGAATTAGCGCTTCGATCAAGGCAGGCGAACATGATTATCACCTGCATATCGTCGAATTGCACAACACGGGTCCAACGATAGCTACGACCCTGGCAGCGTTTGTAGCCCTCTGTTCTGGCGTCCTGGGCAAGCCGCTCCAACAGCAATTGGTTGTCCTGGGCAGCATGAGCCTGGGTGGAAACATCGTGCCGGTGGAGAACCTGGCCGAGTCGTTGCAGGTGGCCTTCGACTCCGGAGCCAAGCGCATCCTGCTGCCGATGGCGAGCGTGCGGGACATCCCAACGATTCCTGGAGAGTTGTTCGCCAAATTCCAGACGAGCTTCTACTCGGACCCCACGGATGCGGTCTTCAAGGCACTGGGAGTACAATAGCCAGCAGATGACCGAAACATGCGGCCTCTGCCCCTCAGCTGCTTCGCGGTCGTGGGTTAACTGCGCAGCGCAACCGGCAGGTCGGCGGTGCGCTGGAACTCGGCGGCCGTCACCGCGCCTTGCTCCGAAACAATCCGGCCACTCCCCGCCTCCGCGAAGGCCCACGCCAGAGCGTTCCAGGCCTGGCGCAACGGAACATTGGCGTTACCCCAGGTGACGAGAACGACCTGGTCCTGTTGGCGGCGTACCGTGACCATTCCCTGCGGCGTGCCCAAACGAAGCTCGTGCCACGCATCGGCCGGCGCTTCCTCGGGAAAGGCCAGTTCGCCGTCGATCATGCGCAACTGCACCGGGAAGCCGTGCTGGCTTAACAACGCGCTGACAACCGGCCAAGACGGAACCGCTCTCTCGCCGAACGTCACGGTCTGTTCCATGCCCATCGGATTCTCCTCACGGCGTGGTTGTTGCTCCGGTCGATTGCGGAGCGGAATCATCCCATATCTGGACCCAAGATCTCGCTCAGCCGCACGGCTCGGTTTTCGTCATGTGAACGCCGCGCCGCCAGCGCCATCACCGCCGCCATGCGGCCATCTCGTCCATTGACGGGCACTGGCTTGTCCTGACGGATTGCCTCGACGAACGCCGTCATTTCCGTGACGTAGCTCTCGGCGTAGCGCTCCAAAAAGAAGTGCAGCGGCAAGTCGCGACGGACGCTGTGGACGTCGCTCAGGAGAGCAGTGTTAGGGTAGTTGTTCTCGGTGCGGATGGCTCCCCGGCTGCCGAAAACTTCCACGCGTTGATCATAGCCATAAACCGCTTGCCGGCTGTTGTCGATGCTCCCAATGGCACCGTTGCGGAACCGCAGGACTACCAGCGCGGTATCCAGATCCCCCGCGGCACCAATGGCGGGATCGACCAGGACCGCGGCCGTGGTTCGGATCTCTTCCACTTCGCTGTCGAGGAGAAACCGGGCCAGGTCGAAGTCGTGGATCGTCATGTCCATGAAGATCCCGCCGGACACCTTGATGTAATCGAGGGGCGGCGGTGCGGGATCACGACTGATGAGGTGCAAACGATGGGGCTGGCCGATCTCCCCTTGTTCGACCGCTTGGAGGACGCGGCGGGAGTTCGCATCGAAGCGGCGGTTGAAGCCGACTTGCAACTGTACTCCTGCCCGCTCCACCGCAACCACAGCGCGGTCGATGTCGCTCAAGCACAGGGCGAGCGGCTTCTCGCAGAACACGTGCTTGCCGGCGGCCGCGGCTTCCTGGATCAGTTGTGCATGGGTATCCGTCGGTGAGCAAATTACTACAGCATGGAGAGCTGGGTGATTCAAAACGGCGCGGTAATCTTGCACAGACGTGGGAATGCCATTGCGTTCCGCACATTGCCGCGCGGCCTCAACCGAATTATCGGCGACGATCATGAGCTGAGCTGTGGGAATGCGGGAAGTCAAGTGCGCAGCGTGCAGACGGCCAATACGGCCAGCACCGATCAGGCCCAGCTTCACCAATTCAACAGTCATGACGGAAACTCTTCATTTTTCATATTTTACGACGCAGCAGAGCGTTCAGGGCCGGGCTTGCAAAGATTGTGTTCGCGGAGGATAATTGACGAATCTGGCAGCGCTCCACTTGCCGATCTTGAAGACAAGGTTGTCCACCGCCATCCAAAAGTGAGGCTAGCCAGCCCCAGAG
>JBGQLF010001458.1:0-2795 GCA_041499985.1 Gemmataceae bacterium | reverse complement strand
GTTTCTGCTCCGCCTGGCCCGGGTCATTCCGCTAGACAACTCGGCCGGGCCGCGGGCCATCGTCCAAGGGCTCCGCCTGGCCAGCGAGGCCCTCGAGCAAGGCGACATCGTCTGCATCTTCGCCGAGGGCGGCATCACCCGCACCGGCTTTATCATGCCGTTCCATCGCGGCTTCGAACAAATTCTGAAGCATTCCCCCCGTCCGATCGTCCCTGTCTGCCTGGACCATGTCTGGGGCAGTATCTTCAGCTATCAAGGTGGTCGTTTTCTGTGGAAGTGGCCGCAGCGGATCCCCTATCCGGTCACAGTCGCCTTTGGCCGCCCGTTGCCGCCCACGTCCAGTGCCTTCGACGTCCGCCAGGCGATTCAAGAGCTTTCCGCCGACTGTGCCGTCCAGCGCAGCGATGAACGCTTGCCGGTGCACCGGCAATTTGTCCGCATGGCCGCACGCCATCCGTTTCGGCCCTGTTTCTTCGATTCCGCCAACGGCGGCCAGCTGACGCGCTACGGCGCCGCGCTGACGCGAGCCTGGCTGCTAGCCCGCTTGCTCAGGTCCAAGCTGGGCGAGGATACGAAGGCCGGCGTCTGGTTGCCACCCAGTGTCGGCGGGGCCCTGACGAATATCTCCCTGGCTTTGCTCGGCAAGACCTCGGTTAATCTGAATTACACCTCGTCCCCGCAGGTGGTGCAATCGGCACTGCGCCAATGTGGCATCCGGCACGTGCTCACCTCCCGCCTGTTCACCAACAAGGTTCCACTCGAGCCAGGTCCGGACGTCGAGCTCATCTATCTGGAGGACTTTCGCGCGCAAGTGCCGACCTGGCAGCGGATCGCGGCGTTCCTGACCGTGCTGTTACTGCCTCGCTTCGTGCTCGAGCGCTGGGTGCTGGGCCTGAGCCGGCACTGCCTGGACGATCTGGCGACGGTGATCTTCTCCAGCGGCAGTACCGGCGATCCCAAGGGGGTCATGCTGAGCCATGGCAACGTGGCGGCCAATGCCGAATCGATGATCCAGGCCATCGATCCAGGGCCGCGTGATCGCCTGCTCGGCATCTTGCCGTTCTTCCATAGCTTCGGCTACACGGTAACGCTGTGGGTGCCGCTCCAGGCGGGGTCCTCGCTGGTCTTCTATCCGGACCCGCGCCAGGCCAAGGAGGTCGGCGATCTGTGTCGGAACTATCGCTGCACCATCTTGCTCACGACGCCGACCTTTCTGCGCTTCTGCTTGCGGCGCTGCGAGCCAGGGGATTTCGACACAATGCGCATCCTCATGTGTGGTGCGGAGAAGCTGCCGCAAAACCTGACCCGGGAATTCCAGGAGAAGTTTCGTGTGTTGCCCCTGGAGGGTTACGGCTGCACCGAACTCTCTCCGGCGGCCGCGGCCAACATGCCGGATTGGGAAGCCAACGGGGCTCGTCAGGTCGGCAACAAGCCGGGGACAATTGGCCGACCCCTGCCGGGCGTGGCGGCGCGCATCGTCGACCCGGAAACGTTCGGGCCCCTGCCGGCGCAGACCGAAGGCCTGCTCCTCATACATGGCGCCAACGTCATGACGGGCTATCTGGGCCAGCCGGAAGCCACGTGCGAAGTGATCCGCGAGGGCTGGTACGTGACCGGGGATATCGCCAAGATGGATGAGGATGGCTTCCTTACGATCACGGATCGGCTCTCTCGCTTTAGCAAGATCGGCGGCGAAATGGTGCCGCATCAGAAGATCGAGGACGAGCTGCACCAGATTCTGGGAACCAATGAACGCGTCTGTGTGGTCACCGCGGTTCCGGATGAACGGCGGGGAGAACGCCTCATGGTGCTGCACCTGCCGCTGAACGGTCTGGACGCCCATCAGCTCTGCCAACAGCTGAATGGCCGGGGCCTACCGAACCTGTGGGTGCCGGCGGAACGCGACTTCATTCAGATCCCCGAGCTGCCGCTCTTGGGCAGTGGCAAGATGGATCTGAAGCGCGTCAAGGAGATCGCCCAGGAGAAGGCAGGGATCAGGGATTAGGGATCAGGGATCAGGCGTCAGGACGGATTCGGGGTACTCCGGCTCTTCCGTCTTGAGGTGCAAACTCCGCAACGTATAACGGAATTCATTCCGTTCGCAATGCGCCCGAACGGAATGAATTCCGTTCTACGCACCCAAGGACGGAGGAGCCAGTACTCCAGGTTTCCATCCCCAAACCCTGGCGTTGCAGCTGCGCCCCGACGGCCACGAGGTTCGGAGAATCTGTGCCGGAGAAGCCGGGCAGAACTACTCCGCTGGTCTGGCTTTGTGACCAACGGGGTCAAACCGCTCTTAACGCGGCCGCTGGCGATCGCTTACAATCCTCCACCATAGAATTGAGGAGATCCGCCCGGGGAAGAAGTGTGGCCCAACCGCCCGCGGGCCGAGGAATTCTATGTCGGAACGTTCCTTCGTCCATCTACACTGCCACAGCCACTACAGCCTACTCGATGGCGCCAGCCGCATTCCCGAGTTGGTGGCTCGGGCCAAGGAGCAGGGCATGAACGCCCTGGCTCTGACCGACCACGGCAACCTGCATGGAGCCATCGAGTTTTACCATGCGGCCGTCAGGTGCGGCATCAAGCCGATCCTGGGGATGGAAGCCTACGTGGCCCCGGGATCCATGAGCGAACGCTCCTCCAAGCACGGCCTGTCCGACGCGGCCCATCACCTGATCCTTCTGGCGCGGGACGAGGAGGGCTGGCGGAACCTGATCCACCTGTCGACGATCGGTTATTTGCAGGGCGTTTACTACAGGCCCAGGATCGACCGCGAGGCCATGGCCAACCAC
>JBGQLF010001457.1:0-2795 GCA_041499985.1 Gemmataceae bacterium | reverse complement strand
CAACTTGCCGAGCAACTCCGGCAAGTTGCAAACTTGCCGCCACAGGGCTTGGCACCCAGATGACGCCGAAATGGAACCATGCCCCAGAATCAGCATCAAGCACCAGCGAGGAATCGGTACGATGAACCCACAGACACTGCTTGGCTTCCTGATTGCGATCCTGGTCGCCAACACAGCAGCCGCCGCGCCGCCGAAGATTCCAATTATCCTCGACACCGATATCGGCAGCGACCTGGACGATGCCTTCGCCCTGGCCCTGGTCCTGGCCAGTCCGGAACTGGACCTGCGTGCCGTGACGACCGTGAGCGGAGACGCCTATACTCGGGCCTGCCTCGTTTGCCGCTTTTTGGAAGCTGCCGGCCGTTCCCAAGTACCCGTCGCTTCCGGTCAGCCGCCCCTCCAGGCACCAGATCGGACCAAGCAGCTGTCCTATGGCTTGCAGCAGGGTCACAGCAAGAGACCCGAACGCGAGTCCGCGGTGCAGCTGCTCTATCGCGAGTTCAAGGCGCGTCCCGGCCAGCTGACTCTCCTGGCCCTCGGTCCGTTGACCAACGTCGCTGAACTCCTCACTCAGTACCCCGAATGCAAGCCGTGGATCCCACGCATTGTCTTCATGGGAGGCGCCGTCCGGGTCGGCTATAACGGGAAACCTCCGGTCGAGGCAGAATGGAATCTGCGTTCCGATGTCAAGGCCTCCGAGACGGTCTTCAACGCCGGCATCCCTTTGGTGGTGGCCCCGCTCGACGCCACGGCGCAGCTGCGACTGGTTCCGCCACGCCGTCAGCGGGTTGTCCAAGCCGATACCCCGCTGGCAAGGCAACTGCGCGTCCTGGCGCAGCTGGCCGACCAGCCCGAGGTCGTGCTTTATGATCCGGTGGCCGTGGTGCTCTGCTTTGACGAGCGGTTCTGCCGGATGGAGAGCCTACGCCTGGAAGTCAATTCCCAAGGGATCATGCGTGTCGTGCCGGGCGAGCCCAATGCCCGCGTGGCCACAACTATTCGACGGGAGGAGTTCCTGGCGTGGTATGTGGAGCGCCTGGCGCCCGTGCCACCCGCCGCTCGGCCGCTACAATCCCCTCTATGAACGCTACCATCTCGTGCCACGATTTGCGCAAGCGCTACCCCAGCCGCACGGCTCCGGTGGACGCTGTCAATGGGCTGGATCTGGAGGTGCGCCCCGGTGAATGCTTCGGGCTGCTTGGCCCCAACGGCGCCGGCAAGACGACGACGATCGAGATCCTCGAAGGTCTGTTGGCGCCGACATCGGGAGACGTGACGGTTCTCGGCCGGCGCTGGGGCGAGGATGACACCAAGCTGCGGCAACGGATTGGTATTTCCCTCCAAGAGACGCGGTTAGCGGAGAAACTGACGGTCCTGGAGACGCTGGGGCTGTTCCGCAGTTTCTACAATCAGGGCTTGGCTCCCGCGGCTGTCCTGGAGCAGGTCAGCCTTACCGAGAAAGCCCAGGCGTATGTCGGCAAGCTCTCCGGGGGCCAGCGCCAGCGGTTGGCAGTGGCCTGCGCCCTGGTCGGCAACCCGGAATTGCTTTTCCTCGATGAGCCGACCACCGGTCTCGATCCGCAATCGCGGCGGCAACTCTGGGACATCCTGCGCGGTTTTCGGGCTCAGGGCCGGACCATCTTGCTGACCACCCATTACATGGACGAAGCCGAGCGCCTGTGTGATCGCGTCGCCGTGGTCGATCACGGCCGGGTCATCGCCCTCGGTTCGCCCGCCGAATTGATTGCCCGGCTGGGCGGCGAACACCTCATTGAATTTGCCCTTTCCAATGGAGCTATTGTGCCGGACGACGCGTTGCGGGCGCTGCCGGCTGTCATGTCGGTGCACCGCCAGGACGATGCCTATTGCCTGGCGGTCACTGCACCCCACCTGGCGATTCCCGCGTTGTTGCAAGCATTGCAGCGCGATCACCTCGACCTGGCCCGCCTGACAACCCGCCATGCCAGCCTGGAGGATGTGTTCGTGACGCTCACGGGTAGGCACCTGCGCGACGACGAACCAGTTGTGCCGTGAATGCCGGTTGTATTTGACAGGCGGGCGATTGCGAGCCATGTTTGCAGTGGATTGAACGACAGGTTTGGAGTCGATCTGGCCTCCCATCTCCTCTCCAGCCTGTCCAGCGGGACCCGCCACTGGAACCCTGTCTGAGGTTGCGAGATCCGCTCCACCAAGGATTGGTCCCGGGGCTCTCGACAAAGGTTAACCATCCGCGAGGGTGTGGCGAAAAGCCATGGATCCCCCGTTGGATCGCCAGGCTGCCGAAAGGAATTGGTCCACCCGGGAGCAAATTGCACCCGGCTGTGCCTCGGAAGGAGCAGGAAGTTGTTGGTCGGAAGGTTCTATTTCCCGTTGGATCGAGTCCGACGGAAAGAAGCAGTGGTGGTAGTTCCCGAAGCGCGCTTGGTACGGCGCAACGCGGTAGGGAAGTGACTGGTGCCCGGTCCAATTCTTGAACCGCGGGAGCCAGAGTCGCCCGCCGTGCATGTCACACTGTCCAGTTTCTCCGGATCAGAAAGGACGTGAGGTATGTTGTCGCGTGTTTCACAGAGCGTGGTCAATTTCCTGAAGCGTGAAGATGGCCCGACGGCGGTTGAATACGCCGTGATGTTGGCCCTGATCATCGTCGTGTGTATCGGCGCGATCACCACGCTAGGCAGCAACGCTAGTAATACGTTTACCAACGTCGCGGCCACCATCGGGTAATGTAGCCCGCAGCACTCTGACAATGAACGAGCAGCCGGCTCTGCCCTGTTTCGAAGGCAAAGCCGGCTGCT
>JBGQLF010001456.1:0-2808 GCA_041499985.1 Gemmataceae bacterium | reverse complement strand
TACCTGGCCGTCAGTACCACCATCCTATACGGCGCGGTGAGCAGCAGCGAAGGACATGCGCACGCCACAGCCTTCCTACGGACCTTGCAACCCGTCACACGAACGACCACATTTTTTATCTACGATTTCACCCAGGAGCCTGGCCGTGCTGCCATGCGCCAGTCAGACCTCGTGGCGAGCGAGGGGCGTTAGCCCTTGATTCGTCGCCCTCATCAGGGGACTAACGCCCGCCGCTCGCCGTTTTCCGAGGGTCTCTTAAGCCGGGAAGGAACCGCGATGGCCTCCAACGCTGCCAACAACTCTGCCGCCCTGGCCGATGATATCCGTGCCTTTCGCCATTACCTTCAGGCCGAGCGGGGCATGGCCAACAATACGGTCTTGGCTTATGGCCGGGACCTCGACCGCTTCAGTCAGTGGGTGGCTGGCGGGGGCCTGGCGGATTACCTGCGGCCCAGCGTCCGAGATCTGAGTCATTACCTCGGCCATCTGCGTACCGAAGGCCTGGCTCCACCCAGCGTGGCGCGCCATCTGGTCGCGTTGAAAATGTTCTACCGCTTTCTCCGCCTGGAGGAGCGCACGGAGCCGGGTGCCGTCGAGCTGCTCAATTCGCCGGCCTTGTGGGAACGGATTCCCCAGGTTCTCAGCCCCGAAAGCGTCGAAAAGCTGCTCGCCGCGCCGCAGGCCAGCGATCGCTATTTTCTGCGTGATCGGGCGCTGCTCGAAACGCTTTACGCGACCGGCAGCCGAGCGTCCGAAGTGGTCAGCCTGCTGTTAGCCGACCTGTACCTGGATTCTGCCTTTTGCAAGTGCATGGGAAAAGGCAACAAACAGCGCGTGGTGCCGCTGGGACGGCCGGCGCTGGCGGCGCTACGGGCGTACCTGGGAGAGCTGCGCGGCGAACTGGTGCGGACAGCGCCCGATGCCCCGTGGGTGTTCGTCAGCCGCGGCGGCCGGGTTCTGACGCGCGAAATGCTCTGGACGATCGTCAAGAAATATGTCCGACGGGCGGGGCTGAATGCCAAGGTCAGCCCGCATACGTTGCGCCACAGTTTTGCCACCCATTTGCTGGCCGGCGGCGCGGATCTGCGCACCGTACAAGAGCTGCTCGGCCATGCCAACATCCGCACGACACAGTACTACACCCACGTCGACCGCGATCGGTTGCGGGCGATCCATCACCGATTTCATCCGCGGGGATAGTGGGATCTGGGCTTTTCGCGTTGCTCGCCGGGGTGGCACGCCCTGAGTCCGCGAAGGGCGTGGCGAACTGGCTGACCACGCCCTTCGCGGACTCAGGGCGTGCCACCCAACGTGCGGAAGGTGCTCTAACGCAGGAACCTCTCGTAAGGAACCGGATACAACCGGGTCCTGTCGACGTCGCGCCGAACATACGGGTTGCCCGCGCGATCCTCCACGACCTTGTCCAGATACTTCAGGATGAGCTCTTCGGTACCCAGCGAGCGCTTGCCCAGCAGCTCACGTCCGGCCAACTTGGTACCGAGAATGGCTTTCTGGGCGCTCAGCTTGATGTCCTTGCTCTTGTTCGCCTTGAGCACGTTGTCATACACATACCGTGCCAGGGTGGCGGAGCGGTTATCGCTTTCGCCATAGAGGAAATACATCGGCACGTTCTCGCGCACCGGTGAGCGGATCCAATCGGCAACGCGCACCTGATGCGTGCCCAGCGTCGGCGCCATACTGAGCCAAATGGCGCAGCTGATATCTTTGCCTTCCACCTGCGCCTGTCCGGCCCCGATGAGGGAGTTAAGTCGGCGGCGCTGCCACTCCGTGGCGATCCACAACGCACCCAGCGTGGCCCCGGACTCGGCGCCGATCAGCACCAGATTGGCGGAGTTGCACTCGCCGCTGTCGTTCTTGCGATCGAGGAAGCGCTTGGCCGCCGCGATATCATTGACCAGCGAGCCGTAGTTGTCCCGCGTGGTGAAGTCCTTGTAGCTAATCGTCGTCCGGGGCTTCTCCAGCCGATAACTTTTGAGCGTACGATTATTCAGATCCAGGGTCCAAAAGGCGGGATCAACCGTGGTGCTATTGCCGTGGCCCCGAAAATCGAAGCTGAGCACGGCGTAGCCCTTTTGCTGCAACTCCTTGGCCAGGTCGTCCCAGCCTTCTTGATGGCTACTGCCGCCGAAGGCATGAAGGAACATCACGCAGGGCGACTTGTTCCCTCTGGGACCGGCGTAAAAGGTGCCTTGCAGGTCGACCTGATCGATCGTGTCGAAGCGCACCTTTTCCGGCGTGGCTGCTTGGCCCTGCTCTGCACGTCCGGCCGGCGCGAGAAGGAGGACGGTCAGGCCCACCAGCAAGCCGCACGGAACGCAACCACGGCAGAAGTAAGGCATCTCGGACACCTCCGGGACAGATGGGTGCGTAGCAACTTCATGCCTGATCTTAAAGCGTCGGCCCAGGTGGGTCAAGTTGCTGGCACAAAACGAATATGGAAGATGTCTTATTCGGTATGCAGACAAGCGACCGCGGGCACACCGGCAGGTGAGGGTTACCGGCCGGCGCGCCCGCGGTGCGGCACAGGGTTTCCCAGACCCCGTGCACCGGTCCCGTGGCCATGTATCTCCGAGTGACCTCTCTTGTTCGACAGAACAAAAAACCATCACTTGACAGGCTGCCGGAAACCGGGCGGAGTCAGTCCGTTGCGGTGACTGCTCCGGGAGTCCCCTTGAGCAGAAGGGCGGGCCGACCCACAACACCCCCAGGACCGGCCGCCGACTCCCACGGACACCGAGGTTAGGTCATCGTCACCCCCTTTCGCAACGGTCACGATCGTTCGGGACC
>JBGQLF010001455.1:0-2814 GCA_041499985.1 Gemmataceae bacterium | reverse complement strand
GGGGGGGTTTGTGGCCCGGGTTTTTTGGGTGCTTGTTTTCTGCGCCGCCCCCCCGGCGGCCGGGCCCCGGGGGGCGGCGGGGGGGGTGACCGCGGGCGGCCCCCGGGTGGGCCGCCCCACACCCGACGCACCCTACGGCTTAAACCTCATAGACCGTCTGGCAGGATTTGCAGGTGCGCAGTTCTTCACTGGCGCGGAACTTCTCGATGATCGGCTTGAGCTGCTTGCCCAGGTCGACGAGGTGAAATTCGGCGTCGTACACGGGTGCGCCACACTGCTTGCAGTACCAGCGCATGTGGTCATTGGCTTCCTCCGGGCGTTTCTGCTCGATGACCAGGCCAACCGTATTGGCGGGGCGCTGCGGCGAGTGCGGGATACCGGCCGGGAGCAGAAAAATCTCGCCCTGCCGGATCGGAATATCGTGCACCTCACCGTTTTCCATGACCCGGAGGACGATATTGCCTTCGAGTTGGTAGAACAGCTCCTCGCCGGGATTGATATGAAAATCGGAGCGCTGATTCGGACCGCCAACGACCATGACCATGAAATTGCTGTTCCACACCAGGGCATTGCCCACGGGCGGCTTGAGCAGGTGCCGATGTTCGTCGATCCACCTTTGCAGATTGAACGGAGCCAAGCGGGACATGACCACGCCCTCCAGGAAAGTGAGGGACTACCCCGATGCACGGGGACTGGACAGCGGCGCTGGGGCCTTGCGTTGGCCACCCAAACCCCAGCCTTAACCTAAGTCTTGCCGGTGGAGTTGGCAACCGCAAATCAGCGTGGGCCAACCGTTCCTGGCGTCTCTCTGGGCGAGGGGTAGAATGGGAGTAGGCTCAGAATCTGGTTCTCTTTCCAGTACAGGAAGGACTGTCGTATGCGCTCGCCATTTCTGGGGATGGACCCGTACATCGAGGCTTGCCACTTGTGGGAAGACTTCCATCACGATCTCATCCTCGAAATCAAGAGTGTCCTGGCCCCATTATTGCCTGCTCGGTACGTCGTGCGGGCCGGCGAAAGAGCCTATCTCGTGATGTCAGCTCCCGAAGGAGCAACGCAAGAACACCGCTTTTGGCCGGACGTCACGGTCGCCTCGACTCCCGTTCCACCGGCGTCAGCCCAGGCGGTCAGCCCGACCGTCGCCACGGCGGGATCGGAGGGCGAGCCGGCCCCTGTCTCCGTTCAGGCGCTGGTCGAGACCGAGTACCGCGAGGTTTTCCTTGAGATCCGTCAACCCCCGCCAACGAAAAGAGTGGTCGCTTGCATCGAGATTCTATCCCCATCGAATAAGCGCCCTCGGACCAAGGGTTGGCGCCTGTACAATCGCAAACGCCGGGCTTATCTCGCGGGCCAAGCTCACTTTGTGGAGATCGACCTGCTCCGTGGCGGCCGGCGGATGCCGATGGCCGGCCAATGGCCCGAGGGACCGTATTACCTGCTTGTTTGCCGGCGAAACGAAGCGCCCATGTGCAAGGTCTGGTCTGCATCGTCCCTGCGGCCACTACCCACGATCCAGATCCCCCTGTTGCCGCCCGACCCCGACATCCCGTTGGCTCTCCAGCCGCTGCTAGAGAAGATCTATTCCCGCTCGCGCTACGACAGCGACATCGACTATCGCCGGCCGCTCCAGCCGCCGCTGAGCCTGGCCGAGGCCGCCTGGCTGGAGGAACGGCTGCGGGAACAGCAAATGCCAACGTGATCGCCGCAGCAAGACCGAGAACCGGATCCCGGCACTTACACTGCCTGATTGTTTCCCTTCCATTGGTCGTCCATCACGCCTCGCTCTTGACGAGCTGAATGAGAGCTTGGATGTAGCCGAAGGCAAACGCAAACGCCTGCGCCCCGCCCGTATCTCCGTCGATGCGCGGCGCGTGGTCCGGCATGATCATGCCATCGTAGCCGACCTCCTTGTACACGCGCATGGCGGCAATCATGTCCACGTCGCCGTCATCGGGGAAGGTCTCCTGGAAGTTGAGGAAGCGGCCTTTGATGTTGCGGAAATGGACGTTGAAGATCTTGCCCCGGCTGCCGAAGTAGCGGATCACCTCAGTGATCTCCTTGGCGGGGTTCTCCAGCATCTCGGCCACGGTGCCCTGGCAGAAGTTCAACCCGTGGTACTTGCTGGGCATAATGTCGATGAACCGCTTGAGCCCTTCCACGCTGCCCAGCACGCGGTGGACACCACGAAAGCCCTTGTCACGGGGCATCCCGGGATCGTGCGGATGGCAGCACAGACGCACCTTGCATTCCTCGGCCACGGGAACAACGTGCTTGAGGAAATAGGTAATCCGTTCCCACATCTGCTCGGCGCTCACCGGTCCGGATTCCGCGGGCGGTCCGTCTTGCTTGGCCTTGTCGTAGACAAAGGTGCTGTAGCGGGCTCCGCCGCGCCCGCGCGTGCTCTCGGTTCGCACAACACCGAGGATCGTAAGGTTGTACTTCACCGCGGGGATGCCGGCCTTGGCGGCATTGCGAATCATCTGGCAGATCTGGTCGATCTCTTTGTCGCGCTCTGGGCTCTTGCCCAGCATGATGTGGGGATTTTCCGCTCGGCTAATGGAACTGCTGCTCAGGGGCAGCGGCACCATGTCAAGCTGGATGCCAAAACTCTCGACGCGCTCCCGGAGCTTCGTTAATCCCTCGACGGACCAGTTCGCATTGAGGGTCCGTGCAGGCAAGGAACTGCAAATGTGGTTGACCCCCAGCGCGGCCAGGAACCGGAGATCCGCATCCGAGGAGTGATTCTGATGGCCTGCTTTCATGAGCGCCTTCGGCGCGGGTTTCTCTGGCTGGGCGGCGAGCGGTTGTCCAGCG
>JBGQLF010001454.1:0-2818 GCA_041499985.1 Gemmataceae bacterium | reverse complement strand
CGCCAACCGCTACGGCTACTCGAAGCACAAACCCGCCCTGCCACTCTACACCGCGCAGGATGCCCAGGCCACGTTGCGGTTGATCGCGTCGCGCTCCTACGGGAAGCGCTTCCCAGTCACGGAAAGTCTGGCTGCGATCTTCCGGCGTGCCGGGCACATCCTCGGCTCGTCAACGGTTGAACTCCAGCTCGGCGACAGCGATCCGTTCCGCCTGGTGTTCTCGGGAGACCTCGGCCGCTTTGGCCGGCCCATCCTCCGCGATCCGGAGCCCGTGCCCGAAGCAGACGTCCTGCTCGTAGAGTCCACTTACGGCGACCGGATCCATCCGCCAGAGGACCCGATGAACGCGCTGGCGCGGATCGTCCAGGAGGCTTACCAGCGCGGCGGGGCACTACTGGTGCCGGCCTTCGCCGTGGGCCGGACGCAGGAACTGATCTGGATGCTCCGCCAGTTAGAGGAGGCGAACCGTGTGCCCGCGCTGCCGGTGTACATCGACAGCCCGATGGCGATCAACGTCTCGGACATCTACTGCCGCCATCCCGAAGATCACGCCCTCGACATGAAGTCGCTCATGGACGAGAAGCGCTGCCCCCTGTGCTGCAAGCAGTACCACCTGGCTCGCACGCCGGAAGAATCGAAGGCGCTGAATCACCACAGCGGGCCGCTGGTCATCGTTTCGGCGAGCGGCATGGCCACGGGGGGCCGCATCCTCCACCACTTGAAGCTGCGGCTACCCGATCCGCGGACAACGGTGCTCCTGGCCGGCTTCCAGTCGGTCGGCACGCGCGGGCGGGCGCTCCAGGAGGGCGCGCGCACGATCCGCATCCACGGCCAGGAGGTTTTGGTGCGGGCGAAGGTGGAGACGCTCGACGGGCTGTCCGCGCATGCCGATCGGGAGGAGATCCTGCGTTGGCTTTCCGGTTTCCGACGCCCGCCCACCCAGACCTACGTCGTCCACGGAGAGCCCCAAGCGGCGCAAAGTCTGGCCGATGCCCTGCAAACACGCGTCCGTTGGGCGGCCCGAGTCGCCGCAGATGCAGAAACAGTGCCCCTGGCTCGGTGAGTGCACCTTGACGACTTGTCCGCGAACCAAACTAGAGGTGACAACTATGCTATCCCTTCGAACCATCCTCCACCCCACCGATTATTCCGAGTATTCGGAATTCGCCTTTCGGCTATCGTGTTCGCTGGCCCGCGACTACGGTGCGCGACTCTTCCTGCTGCATGTGATTCCGTCTCCCGTTCTGATTGGCGGCGGGGATCCCGTGGCCTGCAAGATCATCGAGGAGTTCCTCGATCAGCAGAGGCAAAACCTGGACCGATTGCGACCCCAGGATCCCAAGGTGGAGGTGGCACGACGATTGGCCGAAGGGGACCCCGTGACGGAAATCCTCCGTGTAGCCCAGGAAATCAACTGCGACATGATCATCATGGGCACGCATGGCTCGACAGGGCTGAAACGGCTGGTCATGGGCAGTGTCGCGGAAGGAGTCACACGCGAGGCTCCTTGTCCTGTCGTGATCGTGAAAACGCCGTTTCTTCAAGCGGAGTTGCCGTGCGGGTCTCCGGTTGGAAAAACCGAAGAAGCACAGGGGCCAGCCATTGCGGGAAGGACACTCGGTGTACGGTAAGCCTGTCGAACCCGAATGGGAGGTAAGGACCATGAAGACATTCGTAACCGGAAGGATGCTTGCAGGTCTGATCGCCGTTGCCGGGTGCTCTCAAGCCCTGGAGAAACCCGCCTCGGCAGGCCCCAATAGTGGCGACCTGGTACCCATTCAAGGCGGCAACGCCTATGCGGAACTGCTGGCCAATGCGGACACTGGGGAGGTGCTGGTGCAGACCTGGGATAAGGATGTGAAGACAAGACGACCTATCGCGAAGGAGCCGCTCACCTTGGTGAGTGGTGACCACAGCGTCGCGTTGATGCCCCACCCGATGGACACGGACCCCTCGGGGACGTGCAGCCGTTTCTACGGCAAGGCAGACTGGGTACGGGGTGGGGGCGTCCACCACGGCTGGTTGCACGGTGAAAGCACAGGTGGCCATAAGGAGTTCGAGTGGCAGCGGTGCTGGCAAGCTGGCCGGACCCATAGCCACATGTGGGAAGAGATGGGCGAGCACCGGCACATGGGGCCTGGGCACGGACCCGGCCACCACGGCGGTGGCATGGATCGTTAGAGCGGCCCATTTCTCCCCTAACGAGGACATGAGTTATGAAAGATAGAGGAATTTCACACGCGACCTTGATGTTATTGGTGTGCTCGCTGCCCTTGATTGTCTTCTTCGCCCTGGCTCTGGCCGGGGTGCAGCTCGACCCGCTTTGGGTGCCGATCATCATGGTCCTCTGCTGCCTGGCCATGTTCTACCTGACGGCTGGAGCTTGCGGTCACGAGCGCGCCGAGCGCGTCTCCGAGGTCGTGCCGGCGGAGCCGACGACACCGCCCGCCGAGAGCGTGAAGATCGAGGACGTGTTCCGCGTCCACCACAGCCGCCGGGTTGGCGCGGCGGTCGTCCAGGAGGGGGAGTTACTCCGAGACCCCGACGAAACCTACGCCGTTCTCAAAGCCCGATCCGAGAACACCGGCGTCACCCCCCTTCTGCAAGAAGACCGGGAGGGGCGACCACTGCTGGTATGGCTCCCTGGGGCCGCCGACCGGGGTGCGGGGAAGGAACGCGGTCCCTGGCTTAACGTCTTGCTGCTGCTGCTCACTCTTCTGACCACCACCTGGGCTGGGTCCGTGCACGCCGGGGTGGATTTGCTGCACGAGCCAGGGAACTTCCTGGCGGGCCTTCCCTACTCCCTCACCCTGTTGCT
>JBGQLF010001453.1:0-2823 GCA_041499985.1 Gemmataceae bacterium | reverse complement strand
TGTAGTCGCCTCCATCTTCGTCAATCCGACACAGTTTGGCCTGAATGAAGACCTGGCGCGCTATCCGCGGCCCATGCAACACGATTTGGAGGTCTGTGCCCAGGAGGGCGTGGACCTCGTTTTCGCTCCGGAAGTCCAGGCCATGTATCCGCCAGGCTTCCAGACCTACGTTGAGGTACATCAACTACAAGAGGTTCTGTGCGGCGCCTCCCGTCCCGGCCATTTCCGCGGCGTAGCCACCGTCGTACTCAAGCTGTTCCAGATCGTGCAGCCCGATACCGCGTATTTCGGCCAAAAAGACGCTCAGCAGTCACGCCTCCTGGAACAGATGGTTCACGACTTGGATGTTCCCGTGCAGCTGCGTATCTGCCCCATTGTACGAGAGCCGGACGGACTGGCCCTGAGCTCGCGCAACCAGTATCTTGACCCGAATCAACGCCGCCAGGCACCGGCCCTATACCGAGCCCTGGAGGAGGCGCGGGGCCAGATCGAGCGCGGCGAGCGCAGCGCGGCGGTGGTTCAGCGGCTCCTGGCGGAGCGTCTCGCCAGTACGCCAGGGGCAGGCTTGGACTATGCGGCCGTGGTGGATGCCGACACGCTGCAACCGGTGGATCCGCTGCGGGGTGGCGTGCTCCTGGCTGTAGCGGTAAAGTTTGGCCGGACACGCTTGATCGATAACTTGCTTGTGCAAGTGTAGGGAGTAGGGATCAGGACTCCGGACCCGAAACCTGATCCCCGATCCCTGAGTCCTGATCCCTGAGTCCCAATCCCTGATCCCTGAGTTATGGCACATCCACTCTTCGGACCTGAAGTCCGCCTGATGCTTCAGGACAATGACGAAAACGAGATGAAGGCGTTCTGCGAACTGCTGCATCCGGCCACGGTTGCAGAAGCGCTCGCCGACGAATTGGGGGTCGAGGAGGTCTGGCGTGTTTTGCAGCACACCAGCATCGCCACGCAGGCGGCCATCTTCGAATACTTTCCCATCGAATGGCAGGTGAAGATGGTGGAAGGCACCGGCAGGGCCAACATGGCCCGGCTGATCGAGCAGATGTCGCACGACGACCGGGCGGAGCTGCTGCGGCGTTTGCGCCCACGCGTGGCGGAAGCGCTGCTGCGCCTGGTCGATGAGGCGGACCGGCGCGACATCGCCACGTTGGTGCGCTTTGCGGAGAATACCGCCGGCGCCTTGATGACGACCGATTACGCCTGGCTGCCCGCGCACATCACGGCAGCGGAGGCCTTGGATCGGCTGCGGCTGCAAGCCCCCAACACCGAGACCATCTATTACGTTTATGTGCTCAACGAGCAGCGCAAGCTCATTGGAGTCGTGTCCTTGCGCGACCTGATCCTGGCTCCGCGGCAAGCGCCGCTGCGCGAATTGATGGAGACCGAGATGGTCACCGTTCGGGCCAGCGATGACCGCGAGAAGGTGGCCCAGGAGATCGCCCGCTATGATCTGCTGGCCATCCCGGTGCTCGACGAGGAGGACCGGCTCGTCGGCATCGTCACCCATGACGACGTCATCGACGTGGTCGTGCAAGAGGCCACGGAAGACGTATACCGGCTCGGGGCCGTCGAGCCGATGGTCGAGAATTACTTGCAGGCCGACTTCGTCACCATCTGGCGCAAGCGCGCTCTCTGGCTGGCGTGCCTCTTCGGGGCCGAGTTGCTGACCTTCACGGCGCTATCGCAATTCGAGGAGGCGATTGCCGAGGTCGTCGTGTTGAGCCTGTTTGTGCCCCTGTGTATCTCGACGGGCGGCAATTCGGGCTCCCAGGCCGCGACGCTCATTACACGGTCGCTGGCGCTGGGCCAAGTGACCTTGTCGGATTGGGGCAAAGTGCTGCGGCACGAGCTCGCCATGGGCCTGGCGTTGGGGCTGACGCTGGGCGCCATCGGCTTCGTCCGGGGCGCCCTTACCTGGGAGGATGTGCGCGGCAACATCATCAAGCGCAAGGAATCGTTCCAGCTGGAAGTACCGGTCAACGACCCGCAAGGGATCCGGGAGGACAAAGGCGTCGTCAAGATCGACATTCCCGCCGGCGCCCGCCAGTGGACAACCGTTGAGCAGAAGATCCAGGTCCACCTTCCCGAAGGACAGCACCCGGTGGTCGAAGAGCGCGGGGGGACCAGGATCTACCAAATCCCGCCGAATTCGATGGTTCGGACGGAGGCGGTCAACCGCTGGACGCTGGCCTGGGTGATTGCGCAGGCGGTCGCGATTATCTGCTTGTGGGGCACCCTGGTCGGGTCGATGCTGCCGGTGATCTTCAAACGGCTGGGCGTCGATCCGGGGATTGCGTCGAGTCCGTTCGTGGCCACGTTTGTGGATGTGACAGGCATCATCATTTATTTCACGATCGCGACCATTTACCTTCTCCATTGAGATCCCAGCTGGACCCCCGCAGGCTGGCTCAGACGATAGCCGTCTCTTCCTTCGGCCCATCCAGGACCTCGGCGATCGGCCGTCGCATCTCGAGCGCATCGGTGTGGTAGCGCCAGAAGCGCAAAGGCTGTTCATCGAAAAGGTCATAAACGAACCAGGCCAACTGTTCCGCCTGGACAAACGGAATCACCGCCTCGCCACGGAGCGGATCGAGGCAGTAGATATCGAGAGCGTGCAATTCGTCCAGCGCTGCCTGGAATCGTTCCTGGGCCTGCTCCGCGGCCTGGAGAACTTCCTGACGCCCGATCATGGTCTTCCGATCAGGCCGTCCGGAACGGTTGGCCAGCTGGCGCGCCTGGTGTTGCTGGAACTGCCAATCGAGCCGATGTTCCCGCAGCGAGCCTACAATCGAGGCCAGGTACGGCAAGGCCGCC
>JBGQLF010001452.1:0-2831 GCA_041499985.1 Gemmataceae bacterium | reverse complement strand
CGCGGCGCCCGCGCTCGCCCGAGTGCTCAGGGCTAAACGCCTCAGGAGTCTCACCGTGGACAGCGACTTGACCCGCCGGCATTGGTTGGCCCAGACCTCGGCAGCGCTGGGGACCGGGTTAGCGGCTGGCCTTCTGCATCCGGCCAACGCTCTCGCCCAGGCTCCCGCGCCGGCCGAACCATTCGGCTACTGCCTCAATACCAGTACCCTGCAAGGGCAGAAGCTAGATCTGGTCGAAATCGTTGAGATTGCCGCCAAGGCCGGTTACCAGGCGATCGAGCCCTGGATTCGCGAACTCGATGCGTTTGTGAAAAAAGGCGGCGACTTGAAGGGCCTGGGCCAGCGCCTGCGCGACCGGGGTTTGCGCGTCGAGAGCACCATCGACTTCTTCGAATGGATCGTCGATGACGACGACCGTCGCAAGAAGGCCCTGGAAGCCGCCCGGCGCAGCATGGACCTGGTACAACAGGTCGGCGGCAAGTGGATCGCCGCCCCGCCGGTGGGAGCGACAAAAGAGACCAACTTCAACTTGTTCAAGGCCGCGGAGCGCTATCGCGCGCTGGTGGAACTGGGCCACCAGATGGGCGTGGTGCCGCAGCTGGAGCTGTGGGGATTCTCGCAAACCCTGAGTCGGCTCGGCGAGGTCATGCTGGTGGCGCTGGAGAGCGGCCATCCCCAGGCGTGTGTCCTGCTCGACGTTTATCATCTGTACAAAGGCGGCTCGCCCCTCAATGGCCTGCGGCTGCTCAATGGAACGGCCCTGCACGTCGTTCATTTCAATGATTACCCGGCCCAGCCACCCCGCACCGCCATCACCGATGCGCAGCGCGTCTATCCCGGAGACGGTATCGCTCCGTTGCGCAACATCCTCCGCGACCTACGCCACATCGGCTTCCGGGGAGTGCTGTCGCTGGAATTGTTCAACCGCGACTACTGGAAGCAGGACGCGGCCACCGTGGCCCGCACCGGCTTGGAGAAAATGCGCGCTGTCGTCCAGAGCAGCCTGAGTTAGGTTTCCGGCGGCTTGGGTCGAATCCGCGTATGATGGTGTCGCGGTAGAGTCGGGCGGGACGGCCGACGATCTCGATGCCGGTCGTGAGCGGCCGGTTCATGTTGCGCAGTGCCGGGGTGAGGAAGCCCGTGGTGGGATTGCAGGGCAGCTTGTAGGCGTTGATAAAGGCCGGCAGGTAACGCTCGTCGTAGGTGCGGCCGGAGAAACACTGATCGCCGCCGATCTCGGTGTAAGGCTGCCGGGGATCAACGTGCGGCTGCTCGATTTTGGCTAGCATGCAGGCCATGATCAGCCGGGCTCCGGCACGGTTGCTCAAGCACCGGGACACGTAGTCGATACGGGCCAGAATGGCGGGGTCCTGAACGGTTGGGGTGACGGGATTCTGGGTTGCCTGGACATAGAGCCGTTCCAGCACTTCGGCCGGTGTGGACATTACTCGAACTCCAGGTGAGGTTGGCTCGGTTTCAGTTTGGGCGGGTCGTAGTTCGTCCAGAGCACCTCGGCTCGCGTGCCCTTCGTGGAGTGGATGGTGCGCTCTGGGCTGGTGGATTTCCGCCAGCGCGGCGCCGGATAGAGTTCGTCCATCAAGGCGCACTGGTAATTGGAGATCGCCACCTTACCTTGGGTGGCGTTTAAGACCTTGGCCAGCTGCCGGTGTTCTTCGTCCGTCATCTCGTAGCCGTAGGCGCTGGTATCGCCCCGGGTGTGGTGTATGTAGGGAGGATCACAGTAAAAGAGCGTCTTGGGCGAGTCGTACAGCTGAATCACGTCGATGGCGGGTCGATTTTCGATCTGCACGCGCAGCAGCCGGTCGGCGATTTCGGGCAGGGCTTCGATGGCGCCGAGCCACCGGCTAATCACTCCGCTCATGCCTGCCCGTGTCGTGAGTTTGCAGTTCGCCCAGCGGCCGATGCTGGCTTTCTGAGCCAAACCGGTCCGTACCTGGCGGGCGCGCACGTAGAAGCGCCTTGCTCTTTCCAGGGGAGGCACGGCCGGATCGAGCTCGCAAGCCAGGGCGAACTCCTCGCGCGAGAACGGGGTCAAACCGATGGCCTCGACGAGGCGATCCTTCTCGGAGCGAAGCACCCGGAAAAAATTGACGACTTCGCCGTCGAGGTCGTTGTAGGTCTCGACGGGGGAAGGTGGCCGATTGAGCAGCACGGCGGCGGAACCGGCAAACGGTTCGCAGTAATGGTGACAGTCGGGCAATAAAGGCAACAGCCCGGAAAGATGGGAAAACTTGCCTCCATACCAGCCGAAGGCGATGAGCTTGCGCTTCGCGCTGGGACTGTCGACGGGGGGCGGCGTGGACCTCGTTCTGCGCGGGGGCAGGCCGTTGTCGTCTGCGGCAAGGTGACGGTTTGGCTTAGCCATCGAAGAGATTCTTCCCTGTTTTCAGGAGCACTTGGCGGTTGGTGCTACACGGCTGATCTTACTGTGCCTGAACATTTGCACACAAGGCGTTTTTGGGAACTATGATAAGGAATCGGATTCTGCCGCTTCCCAGGTGCTGAGAAAGTTTGAGCAACGGAAGCTTCCGAACGGTTTGCAAAAAGATCTGCCACAGGCTGTGGCACAATTCCGCAAGGTACGGTGGACCAGCTAAGCGGGGTAGTTCCGCTCAACTGCGGGGTGGGGGATTTTTCCCTAACGCCCGAAGAGAGGCAGAGTTGGTTTTTCCGCACAGCCCAGACGTTGGCGTCGCTGGCGCTCGCTCCCGAGCGTCGCCTGACGGCCAGCCCGCGCGGCGGGTCGCCGGCGCTGGCACCGGCTTGCTCTGTGCAGGAAAGGGGGGCCAGGAAAGGGGGGCCAAGAAAGG
>JBGQLF010001451.1:0-2835 GCA_041499985.1 Gemmataceae bacterium | reverse complement strand
GATGGCCGTGCCGACCGACTCCAGAGTCGACTGGCCGCTCTGGAGCAGATCCATCCAGTATTGCTCGCCGCTCCCATCCACATTCCGATGCAAGAACTCGGCATAGTAGGCGTCCACACAGCTGCGCTGGGCCTCGGTCGAGGTCAGGACAGCCTGGGCGACGGCATCGCGACTCATGCCACCGGCCAAAGCCTGAAGCCAACTCGCCTCGCCGACCGCATCCGGAGTGCGTCCCAGAATATCCGTGAACAAGCCGGCCACGAAGGACATGGCGTCGGCATGGGCCGCCTGGTATTCGGTGGAAGTCACGAAACCGCGCATGACATCCACTTCACTGGCACCGTTCTGGAAGCTGTTCACCCATATCGCCCGCCCAGCCGCATCTGCCGTGCGGTGCAAGAACGTGACGTAATACTGATCCACTTGCAGCCCGCGGTGCTCGGCGGATCCCCAGATCCCGAGGGCCACGCTTTGGCGCGAGGCGCCAAACTGGAGACGTAGTACCCAGTAGCTCAGGCCCGAGCTATCGGCGGCACGGCCGAGCAGATCGTGATACAGCTCTTCCACGTAGGCCGCCCCGGAAGAAGGCGGGTTCGAGCTTGGAGGCTGTGGCGGGTTCGAGATCGTGGGTGGAGGCGACGTCGTAAGCGGACCGGAGTAGCCCACGGCCCTCGCGGCATCGAGCCGGCCACCGCTGATCGTCTTGCCCTGGAGTGCGGGCAGCGGATCGACGGTCTGTAGCACCTGATCAATCACCTGGCGGTACGTCCAATCGGGATGCAGATCCCACACCAGGGCCAGGACACCGACCACGTGGGGCGTGGCCATCGACGTGCCGCTGTAACTGCTATACGTGTTGTTGGGCGTCGTGCTCAGGATGTTGACGCCGGGGGCGGCCAGCTGCACAGTGTTGGCGCCGTAATTGGAGAAGTAGGCCAGCTGGTCATTTTGGTCCGTGGCGGCCACCGAGACGACATTGTCGAGGTTGTAACTGGCGGGATAGCTCGGCGACGTGTCCACATCGACACCGTCATTGCCGGCCGCGACGACGAAAATGTGGCCCGCATTACGGGCATTCTGAATAGCGGCGTAGAGTTCGGGACTGTAACCGCCGCCACCCCAGCTATTGTTGGAGAGGCGCGCCCCATGGGCGACCGCAAAATTCAACGCCGCAATGGCGTCGCTGGTGTAGCCACTGCCGCTGGAGTCCATGAATTTCAAGGGCATCAGCTGGATCTTCCAGTTGATGCCCGCGACCCCTGCCCCGTTGTTGCCGACCGCCCCGATGGTGCCGGCCACGTGCGTGCCGTGGCTATTGTCGTCGTACGGATCGTCGGTGTTGCTGACGAAGTTCCAACCAATCAGGTCATCGGCATGGGCCGTGTCGCCGTCCCGGGTACTGCCAGCGACCCAGCCGCCCTGGCCCGTATCGACGCCGTTGACCGTGACCATCGGCTGCAAGATGTCGCTGGCATCGATATACCCTTTGTGGTTGTGGTCCTGGATTTTGCCCGGCCCCTGGTTGATTGGATTATTCAGGTCCCGGAAGGTGATCAGGCCATCGCCATCGACGTCGACCAGGTTCTTGAGCCGGCTGGCCGGGATCTCCGCCTGATTGATCCAGATGTTCTGGTACAGCTCGGGGTGCGTGTAATCGATGCCGGTGTCAATGACGGCGACGACGGTTCGGCCGCTACCCGTGGTAACGCTCCAGGCCGCTGGGGCGTGAATATCCGCGCCCGGGGTACCGCCGTCCTGGCCGTAATTGTTCAAGTCCCATTGGGAAAGAAATTGGGGATCATTCGGCGTCACTGTATCGTTGAGCCGAATGCGGTAGTCCGGTTGGGCTTCGAGGACTTGCGGGTCGGCCTGGTACGCGGCCAGCGCGGCCGTGACCGTGACGCCCGGGCTCAGGAGGACCTCGTGGAGATCCGGAACGAGCGCGAAAGCCGGTTCGAGTTCGGTCCCAGCGAGGTCGGCGTGTGCCGCGGCCTCCGCTTCGGGTCGAAAGCGGACCAGGATGCGCGAGGCATCATACGAACTGGGGTCGACCGTGAGGGCGCTAAAATCGGCCAGGGAGGAGACACTGGAAGCAGCGAGCAAGGCGCGTTCTTCCAGCGGTTCCACAAAGAGTTGGCTCTTGAAGCTACGTGCCCGCCGGGCTGCGCGAGACTGCTTGCTGTGGGATCTGCGCATAATGGTATCCGTCCCGAGTTGCTTGAGTAAAGGCAACACGATGCCTGCCCGCTGAAAGCGGTCGAAGATTTCCGCTGACGGAGTTGTTTGATCCTGGGGAGACAGGGACCAAGGGAGAGATACTACCGACGAGTCATCTCTGCCTGTTGATACATAGTTTACGGCCTGAGTCGAGTCAAACGGTTGTGGGCTTTCTTTGGGTTCTGTGCCCCGTGAGGGAAAGTGAGCGCTTGCCTTGGCAACCGTTTGCCGTTACCGTGACGGGCACTTGCAACTGCACACGTAATTCTTCTGCACGGGAGGAATGCACCATGCGTGCTCACCGCTTCATGCTCCTGGTGGTCGCGTTGGCCGCGCCCGCTGCTTCGCTGGTCGCCGCGGAGTTGCCCAAAGTCACCAAGGTTGATCTCCAGCCGCTGGCCGCTCAGGTGCAGCGCGTCATCGAAGGCCTGGAGATGATCGGGGCACCTTTACCCGCCGCCGACAAGGAGGCTCTCCAGGCAGCTGCCGGCAGCACCGACCAGGCCAAGGCTGTCGAGCTGATTCAAACCATTCTCGACAAACACTGCCTGGCCGGCGTCCAGATCAGTGCGGCCAACAAGATCACAACGCGGCCGGGACCTGCACGCCCCGAGTTAG
>JBGQLF010001450.1:0-2842 GCA_041499985.1 Gemmataceae bacterium | reverse complement strand
CGACGTGCGGCCAGACTCGATCCGATGATGGCGGGCGCACACCACAATCTCGCTCGCGCTCTCGCCGATGCGGGGCGATACGCGGACGCGGATTTGGCGTTTCGACGGGCGTTGGCGCTGACCCCGGGCGGGACGGGGGACGTGACCGCTTCGCACGTGGCCTGGACCGTGACCAAGGGACTGCCGTACATCCCGTCGCCGCTGGTCTATCGGGGGCTGCTGTACACCGTGACCAAGCAGGGCCGGCTGTCCACGTTCGAGGTGAAGACCGGCAAGGAGGTGTATGTCACGGAGCCGATCGGGCTAACCGGAGCGTACGCCAGCCCGGTGGCTGCGAACGGGCACCTCTACCTGTGCGGGCTGGACAAGTCGGTGATCGTGGTGAGGGCCGGGGAGGTGCCGGAGAAAGTGTCGTCGGCCAAGCTGGACGATCGGATCGTGGCCACTCCAGCGATCGCCGGCAACACCATCTACATTCGCACCAACAGGACTCTGTACGCGTTCGCCCAGGGGGAGTGAGGACGGGTCCAGGTGTTTATCGCTAGCCGGCTACTCCGCGTGGCGGCAGCCAGGGTTTCCTGCGGCGGTCGCCGCGGGCGGCCGATAAAGGGCGACTATGTTGAACTCGGCTGTGTCAATTTGGTGAGGCTCGGAGGAGTTGGAGGGCAAGGACCGTGGTAACACGTTGCTGGAAGCTTTGCCCCAGAACAAAACGGCGGCGGAGAACGTGTGCCGCTCTCCGCCGCCGGCATCCGCGTCGGTTCCCTTGCGGTCACGGCTTCTCCGGCAACGGTGTGGCGTCCCAGATCTTCAGACCTTCAGCTCCGGCGCTGACCAGCCGGTGCCCGTCTGGGCTGAACGCCACGCCACCGCCGCCAATCTTCTCGAACGTGAGAGCGAGGAGTTCCCCACCGGTCTCGGCATCCCACACCTTGACGTCACGACCTCCACCGGGGCCAACGCCGCCCGAGCCGGAAGCCAGGCGTTTGCCATCGGGACTGAAGACGATACTGGTGACCCAGCCGGTGTGCCCTTGCAGGGTAAAGAGTTCTTCGCCGGTTTGGGCGTCCCACAGCTTGATTTCACCAGCCTCGTCTGGGGTGGTGGTGTTGGTCGGTAGGCTGCTACTCGCCAGTCGCTTACCATCCGGGCTAAACACCACAGCGCCGCCGACTCTGATCTGCACAGGCAAACTGAGCAGTTCTTGACCCGTCTGCGCGTTCCAAACCTTCACCGTATTGTCGCGCGAAAGAGTGGCCAGGCGCTTGCCGTCCGGACTGTAGGCCACGGCATTGACAAACCGCTTTTGCCCTTTGAGTGTCAGGAGTTCCGCGCCGCTTCGAGCATCCCACACTTTCACCTCGCCTGGTTCCAGTGGATCGCTGTTGCGGAAACCAGTGGGCCGGCTACTGGTACTGACCACGCGAATGCTGTCCGGGCTAAAAGCCACATCCACGACGGGTGCAGTGTGCCCCGTGAAGGTCAGGAGTTCTTGGCCCGTTTCGACATCCCACACCTTCACCTGGCCCGACGAGGTGTAGCCGTTCTTGGTATCGTCCCAAGTACCAAGGCCAGCGGCGAGGCGCTTGCCGTCCGGGCTGAAGATCACGCGCAGAAAGTTTTCGCCTGCTTGCCCTTTGAGAGCCATTTAATCCCCTATCGGGGAGCGCCGGCGGCGAGGAACAAGGGCTGGCGTTTGCTATCCTGACTGCTGGCAGCAGGTCGCGGAATCCGTTTCTACTTTGGTGCTTCCTGCCCGTTTGAGAGTCTGGATCGGGGAGTTTGCGGCCTCGGCGTTGGTGACGACTCGTCCTGTTTACCCAAGACGGTGTCGATCCCGTTCGGAAGATTGCCTGACCTTGCCACTCCCCCGCCTGCTGCCTCTGTGTCCTGGTCCTGTGTTGCCACCCCGGCAACGCTTTCCCTCAACGTGGAGGCAGCCTCGGCCCTGGTTCGCGCCGCCGTGCTGGCTCTCCCCATTGTGGAGGCTTCCATGCCACCCCGCAAGCCCTCGGTGCCCACCCCCGACACCGCCCTGGACGCCCTGTTGCGCACGCTGCATCCCCATGCCGCCGGCATCGATGTCGGTGCCGCGGAAATGATGGTCTGCGTGCCCGCGGGCTCCGTGGCCGCCGCCACGGCGGCGGCCACCCTGCCCAGCAATGTCCGCTGCTTCGGCACGTTCACGCCGGACTTGCAAGCTATCGCCGCTTGGCTCCAGGAGTGTGGCGTGACCACCGTCGCCCTGGAAGCGACGGGTGTCTACTGGATTCCCTTGTACGACTTGCTGGAAAGCAAGGGGTTCGCGGTCGTGCTGGTCGATCCCGGCCAAACCAAGCGGGCGCCCAATCGCCCCAAGACCGACGTCGCCGATTGCCAATGGATTCAACGGCTGCGCAGCCTCGGCTTGCTGAGTGCGGCCTTTCGTCCCGAAGAACCCATTCGCGTCTGGCGTTGCTATCAGCGGCACCGCGCCAACCTCATCGAAGACGCGGCACGCCACCTGCAGCGCTTGCAGAAAGCCCTGGAATTGATGAACGTCAAATTGACCGAGGTGGTCAGCGACATCACCGGACTGACGGGCATGAGCATTATCCGGGCCATCGTGGCGGGCCAACGCGATCCCAAGGAGTTGGCGCAGTTGCGCGATCGACGCTGCAAGGAGAGCGTGGCGACCATCCGCCAGGCCTTGGAGGGTACCTGGCAGCCCGAACACCTCTTTGCTGATACCGGTCGAAAAATCAGAGCCAGTTTTGAGCGGGAAGGCGGAGCCAGTTGTGTCGCCCGCGTGGTTTGGAGGGCGCGGCGCGCACGGTGGCGCAGCTCGGCACGCGGGTCAAGG
>JBGQLF010001449.1:0-2869 GCA_041499985.1 Gemmataceae bacterium | reverse complement strand
GTCTTCGTGGAGTTGCCGGGCAAGAGTACGGGCAACGGCATCGTCTTCGACCGGCAGGGGATCATGTATGTCGCCGATTATGTCGGCCACAACGTCCTGCGCATCGACCCAGCGACGCGCCAGGTCACGGTCTTCGCCCACCACGACAACATGAACCAACCCAACGACCTGGCCATCGCCTCCGACGACACGCTCTACGCCAGTGACCCGAATTGGGATAAGAGCACCGGCCAGGTCTGGCGCATCGACAGAAGAGGCTGGCGGAAGACGTTGGCTTGAGGGCGAGCGCTGGGCGCGGCAATGGAGGTGGCGTATCATGAAGGCGGTGCGGCCTGCGGTGGCCGGCTGAAGCACCTTGCGGAGGCGGGGGCCGGGCTGTGAATCGGATGGAGCTGCGACAGCTTGCCGAAGACCGGATTCTGGATGCCAAGGTCTTGCTTGATGCGGGCAGGTGGACAGGGGCCTACTACCTGGCTGGATACGCCGTGGAGTGCGGGCTGAAGGCGTGCATTCTCGCATACGTGGAAAAGACCGGCGCAATCTTTGAGAACAAGAAGTTTCTTGAGGGCTGCTGGACGCATGAATTGGAGAAGCTGCTTGTGACCGCTGACCTCCAGATCGAATTCGGTATCGCGCGCGGGGCGAATCCGGCTTTGGAAGCTTATTGGGGGCCAGTCAAAGACTGGAAAGAGATCAGCCGCTATGAGCAAAAGGGAGAGCGCGAAGCTCGGCAGTTGTATGAGGCCATCACCAACCAGCCGAATGGGGTGCTGCAATGGATCAAGGCTCATTGGTAGAGAAGCGAATCGAGGACGGCCAAGAACTGATCCATCAGTTGGTGCGCGATGACTTCGACGTGGAAGTGGCCTTCTGGCTCAAAACCAGCGAGGAGGACTGGTGGCATCTCTATGTTGCGTCGAAAGTAGTTGACGAACGTGGACCTTTGGAGGCGTACCGGGCTGTGCAGGGGTCGCTGGGGCGGCTTACCGGCACAACTATTTCTCTGAGCGACGTGAAGCTCATCGGGACAGAAGACCCGATTGCAACGCAGATGCTCAAACTTCAAGAACGTAACCGCGCAAAAAAACCGATCTCTTACCAGGCAGTGGGCGGAGGCATGGGCGCCGAGGAGGCTTACATCTACCCGCCGCTTCCCGCACGTCGCGTTCCGTCTGAGGGGGAGGAAAGAAGGTTAAAGAAAAGCGTGCGGCAGATCATACGGCCAGAAGATTATAGATTCACCAAGGAGGAGAAAGCGGCTGTCAACAAGCTCATGGATGAGGGGGTCACTAAAGAAGAGGCTGAGCGATGGGTGATCAAAAAGCGGGGCCCGCAAAGCCCAAGGCCTCGAATACCGGCTGGCACCATAGTCCGAGCGCGGATAGCCGTTTATTGGGGCGATAAGCCTGACGATGATCCTAATCCGTTGTTGATAGTTGAAGCCCCGGATGGAGCGCGGGGGCTTATCTTCAAGGAAAACACGGAGCCCGTTTGAGGGTTGCCAGAAGGTGGGTAGCATTGACCGGCTATGCTTGCCCCGACTGTCCTCTGTTGAAGATACCAGCACCGTCGTATGCGTAGTTGCCTGCAATGGTGCTGTTGCTGACAATCAACGTCCCCTCGTTGAAGATGCCGCCCCCGGCGGAGGCATAACCTGGGGCAGTGTTTCCTGTGATCGTGCTGTTGCTGATCGTCAGCGTCCCGGAATTCGAGATCCCTCCGCCAACACCGTAATCACGGCTACTATTACTGCCATTGGCTATGGTCAGGCCCGAGATACTGACCGTCAAACCGCCATTCACCGTGAAAATGCAGTAGTTGCCCCCGGAGTCCCGCCGCACGGTCAAGAGGTCTGCCCCCGGCCCCTGGATGCTAACGCTCCGGGTCAGGTTTGGCAGGGCGCTCGCGAGGTTGATGGTACCAGTGACCGAAAACTTGATGGTATCTGGGCCGTTTGGCAGCAGCGACTCAAGCAGGCAGTAGCGGAGGCTGCCTATCGTTCCTGTTCCCGTGTCGGCGTCTGTGAGCCGGTCCACGGTGTAAACGGAGAGGAGAGTGCGGTCCTCCAGGGCCTCGACGGTGGGGCGGAAGGAATGACGGCGGGCGCTTCGAGACATAAGGCGATCTCCAATACGAAGTAAGCGGTGGGTGGCGTGCCGGATCTGATTGGGCAAGCAAAGCGGATCATGGGGCGAACCACGTGTCGTGTCTATCGACTTCCGATTGCTGAATCAAAACCTTATACAAACCGATACAGGCGAACGCAAGCAAAAAGCAGGGCATCCTTGCCCCTGCCCGGATCTTTTCCTTGAACCCGGAGAGTCTTTGGCTGGCGGTGCTACACTCGTTATACTGTCGCCTATCCTCCCGGCGAGGGAAATGTACTTTCGCGGCCCCTCGTCCAGTGGGGAGCGGCAACATGGTTACGAAAGGCACCTTCCTGGCTACCGCTGTTCGTTGCGGAGCCACCCTGATCAGGAGCATCGGAATGCCAACGCGTGTTCTCTCTTTGCCGCTCTTTGTTATTCTTGGCCTCGCCGCCCTGGGAGGCTCCGGCCTCTGCCGCGGAGACGACAAGGAAAAGCTGTTCGTGGCCACGCCGCTCACGAAGGAGAAAGAGTTCACGCCGGGGATCGAAGGCCCCGCCTGCGACGCCAAGGGCAATATCTTCGTGGTCAACTTCGCCAAGCAACAGACGATTGGCCAGATCACGCCCGCGGGCAAGGGTGAGGTCTTCGTGGAGTTGCCGGGCAAGAGTACGGGCAACGGCATCGTCTTCGACCGGCAGGGGATCATGTATGTCGCCGATTATGTCGGCCACAACGTCCTGCGCATCGACCCAGCGACGCGCCAGGTCACGGTCTTCGCC
>JBGQLF010001448.1:0-2876 GCA_041499985.1 Gemmataceae bacterium | reverse complement strand
GCCCGCCGACCTACGCCGATGTTCAGGCCGCGCTGCCAATCGTGCACCGTTACCTCCAACCGACCCCGCTCTACGAATGGCCGGCGCTCTCGCAACTGCTCGGTTGCCGGTACTATCTCAAGCACGAGAACCACACACCGACCACGGCGTTCAAGGTGCGCGGGGGAATCAACCTCGTGGCCCGGCTACCCGAGGAACAGAAGCGGAGGGGCATCATCGGCTGCACCACGGGCAACCACGGCCAATCGCTGGCTTACGCCTGTCGGCGCTTCGGCGTCCGTTGCGTGGTCGTCGTGCCCCAGAACAACAATCCCGACAAGAACGCTGCCATACGGGCCCTGGGGGCCGAGCTGATAGAGCAGGGCCGCGATTACGACGAGGCCCGTGAGCACTGCGAGGCGATCCGCCACCGCGAGGGCTTGCGCTATGTGCACTCGGCCAACGAACCGGACCTCATCGCGGGCGTGGGTACTTACGCGCTGGAGATCTTTGACCAGCTACCCGATCCCGACGTACTGCTCGTCCCGGTGGGGCTGGGCAGCGGCATCTGCGGCACAGCATTGGTGGCTGCGGAGCGCCGACCCGCGGCCCAGGTTATTGGAGTCCAGTCGGAGCTGGCGCCCGCCGTGACACAGTCCTGGCGCGAAGGCCGGCCAATTGAGACCGCGACGCCGCGGACGTTCGCGGAAGGTTTAGCGACGCGTGTGCCGGCGGACATGACCCTGGATCTCATGCGTCGTTATGTGCACGACATGATCCTGGTGAGCGATGGTGAGCTGCGCGAGGCGATCCGTTTGCTGCTGCGGCTAACGCACAACCTGGCAGAAGGTGCGGGAGCCGCAGCCACCGCTGCGGCCGTGCGACTCCGGGATCGCCTCGCCGGCAAAACCGTGGTCGGCGTGCTGACGGGGGGCAACCTGGACTTGCGTGAACTTGGCCGCATCCTCGGCGGTAGCGTTTGAAAGAGCCTGTCGTCCTGGCGCGGATTTTCTTACTTCTGCTTGACTCTCGGCACCGCGCGCGATTACCGTACAGAGGCGGTGAACTCGCTGCCGCGCGCTCCTCTTCAAGTTCGGAAAGGGAATCCATCCACGTCCCAAAGGGTGTACCGTGCCCCGGTTGATCGTGATCAAAGGTGCCGATGAGGGCAAACAGTTTGACCTGACCAGTCCGGTGTCCACCGTCGGCCGCGACGCCACCAATCAGGTCCGGCTGCACGATACCGAGATTTCGCGCCGGCATGCCGAGTTCCGCCAGGTCGAGGGCGGCTTCCAGCTGGTGGACATCGGCAGTGCCAACGGGACTTTCGTCAACAACCAGCCCATCAAATCGGTTGCGCTCCAGTCGGGCGATCACATCCGCATCGGCCAGAGTATCCTGGTTTATAGTGCTGGAACCAGCGATAGGCCGCCGGCGGGAGACCTGGCGGATCAGATCAGCATGATCACCCGCCATGATCTGGAGCTGTCTTCGGCGATCATCAAAACCATCGGCGAGACCGAGGGCAGCCGTATCCTCGCCCAGCCGGAGCGCGCCAGCACTCCCTGGCTGAAGACCGCCCTGGCCAACCTCGGCATCATGTACAAGACCGTCGAGGCCGTCAGCCACATTCTCGACCCGGATCAACTGCTCGAACGGATCATGGACTTGATTTTCCGGTCTCTGTCCGCGGATCGAGGCTGCATCATGCTCCGCAACTCGGACACGGACCTGTTCGAGCCCAAGGCGGTCCGTTGGCGTCCCGGGCTGGACCGTCAGGAAAAGATCGCCCTGAGCCGGACCATCATGGACCATGTCCTGCGCGAAAAGCAAGGCCTGCTCGTCTCGGACGCCGCCCAGGACGATCGCTTCAGCGCCGGACACAGCATCGTGCGGTACGGCATCCGTGAGGTCATCTGTGTGCCGATGAAGGGCCGGCATGAAACGTTGGGCGTGCTCTACCTGGACACGCACACGGGCGTGCGCGAGTTGGCCAACCCGGAGACCGCGGCCGGCAAGTTTACCGAAGACCACCTGACCTTGGCCATTGCCATCGCCCACCAGGCGGCGCTGGCCCTGGAAGAGACGCGCTATCACCAGGCCATGCTCCAGGCCGAGCGTCTGGCTGCCATTGGTCAAACGGTGGCGTCGCTGTCGCACCACATCAAGAACATTCTGCAAGGCCTGCGCAGCGGCGGGGAAATCCTCAAGATGGGCATGGCCGAGAAGGACGATGCTCTGCTCCAGCAGGGTTGGAAGATCGTCGAGAAGAACCAAGGCAAGATCTATCACCTGGTCATGGACATGCTCAGCTACTCCAAGGATCGCGAACCGGCGATCGAAGAGACCGATCTCAATCGGCTCGTGGATGATGTGCTCGAGCTGATGCAGGGGCGAGCCAAGGAGATCGGTGCCCGCCTGGAGAGTCGGCTGGAAGAGACTCTACCCAAGGTTCACGCCGATCCGGAGGGGGTGCACCGCGCCTTGCTCAACATTGTCAGCAATGCCCTGGATGCGGTCGAGGATCGTCCGCATCCGCGGGTGATCGCCTCGACCCTGCTGGAGCCCGATGGAAATTGGGTACGTATCCTGATCCTGGATAACGGCGTCGGCATCCCGGCGGAGAAGCTCCGCGATATCTTCAAACCGTTCGTCAGTACCAAGGGTGCCCGGGGCACCGGCTTGGGTCTGGCCGTCAGTCGCAAGATTCTGCGCGAGCACGGCGGTGACATTCGCGTGCAAAGCCAGGTCGGCAAGGGAAGCCGCTTCCTCTTGCGCCTGCCGCTCAAGAGTCCGTTGACGCCCGAAGGCCATGGCACCAGCGGGGAATTGCCTGCCCTGGAGTTGCCGGACGAAACCTGGGAATCGTAGGTCCCTACGCAGGGTCAAGGGACTTG
>JBGQLF010001447.1:0-2880 GCA_041499985.1 Gemmataceae bacterium | reverse complement strand
CGTTTAGCCCTGAGCACTCGGGCGAGCGCGGAGTCCGCGCTCGCCCGAGTGCTCAGGGCTAAACGGATGGCCGGAACCATTGGATCCAATGTAGAGGAGGATGCACGCATGCCGCCCGTGACCGTGGCCGAGTCCACTCTCCCCGTCGACTGGACTGAGGTTCTGCACACGGTGGAGCGGGCCCTGGAGCAAGCGGTGGCCGACGCCCTACGCCGCGAACAGGAACTGCCCGTTACATCGCTACCCCCGAACCTTGAGGCTGATGCCGCTCCGGTCTGGCAAGAAGGTCGGCAGCGTCTTACCGAGCGCTTCGCAGGACACGACGCGGTCGCACGACAGGCGGAACAGTGCGTGGCCGAGGTGGATGCCCTTCTCCAGGCGGAGGAGACGGCCCTGCGGCAATGGCTGGCCGTGGTTCAGACAAACCGGCAAAGGCTGGCGGAACTCCCCCTCCGTGAAGTATCATGTGAGGATTGCAGATTGCAGATTGGAGATTGAAGATTGCAAGAGCACAGGGCAATCTGCAATCCTCAATCTCCAATCTGCAATTCTTCTTGGGGGTGTCTCATGGCCAAGTTTGCTGTCATCCTCCCTGCCGCCGGCCAATCGTCGCGCTTTCGCGACAAGGAAAAGAAGCCCTTTGCCGTGCTCGATGGCCGAGCGGTCTGGCTCCGTTCCGCGGAGCTCTTCATCACGCGCGATGACGTCTGTCAGACGCTCGTCGTCGTGGCCAAAACCGATCAGGAAACCTTTCGGCGTCGCTACGGCCCCAACCTGGCCTTCATGAATGTACAAATCGCCGAGGGGGGATCCGAGCGCTTCGACTCCGTGGCCAATGCGCTTGCCCTCGTCAAACCCGAAGCGGATTTCGTCGCCATTCACGACGCGGTGCGTCCCTGCCTGACCGAAGAGATGATCAACAACGTCTTCGCGCAGGCCGAGAAGACGGGAGCGGCGCTGCTGGCTGTGCCCGTCATCGATACGGTGAAGCGGGTCAATGCCCAGCACCAGGTGCAGGAAACCGTGCCGCGTCAGGGCCTGTGGCTGGCGCAGACGCCGCAGGTTTTCCGCCGCGAGTGGCTGGAGGCGGCCTATGCCCAGCGCGGCAAGGTCAGCGCCGAGATCACCGACGACACGCAGCTGATCGAAGCCGCCGGACATCCGGTCTACGTCGTGGAAGGCTCGGCCTCCAACATCAAGATCACCAACAAGTCCGACCTGTTCCTGGCCGAGGCGATTTTGAAATCGCGGCCGAAGCCGAAGCCGAGCGGCCCGGTGCATCCTTTCGCGGAAGAGGAGATGTGGGGCGGCTGGGGCAAGAAGTAGCCAAGGAATGCAGCAACCATGAAAACTGTCCGTGTCGGCCTGATCGGCTCGCAGTTCGTCAGCTCGATCCACTGCGAATCCCTGCGCTCGGTGCCGGGTGCCGAGGTGGTGGCGGTGACGTCCGCCACCGAAGCTCACGCCAAGGCGTTTGCCGAGCGCCACGGCCTTAGCCGCTGGTTCACCGACTTCCGCAAAATGTACGAGCTGCCCGATCTGGATCTGGTCGTTCTCGGTCTGCCGAATGACCTCCACTGCGAAGCCACGGTGACCGCGGCCGCGGCGGGCAAGCACGTGATCTGCGAGAAACCCCTGTGCCTGAACCTGGCCGAAGCCGAGCGCATGATCGACGCCTGTCGCCGGGCCAAAGTCAAGTTGATGTACGCGGAGGAACTCTGTTTCACCCCCAAATATGTGCGCCTGAAACAGCTGGTCGATGAAGGGGCGCTGGGCCGCATCCACCTGGTCAAGCAGATGGAAAAGCACGACGGCCCGCATGCAGCCTGGTTCTGGGATGTGCGCCGCAGCGGCGGCGGCGTGACGATGGATATGGGCTGCCATGCGATCGAGTTTTTCCGCTGGTTGCTGGGTGGCCCCGGTGGCGGCAAGGCCCGCGTCCACAGTGTCTACGCCGACATGGGTACCTACGTCCACGGCGACAAGACCCGCGGCGAGGATAACAGCACACTCCTGCTCAAGCTGGATGGCGATGTTACCGCCATTGCCGAGGAGAGTTGGGCTAAACCGGGCGGCATGGACGACCGCGCCGAGGTGTACGGCAGTGAAGGCGTGGCCTATGCCGACTTGCTGCGCGGCAACGCCATCCATACCTATAGCAAGCGAGGCTACGGCTACGCGGTGGAAAAGGCCGGCGCGACGCAGGGTTGGTCGTTCACGATTTACGAGGAAGCGTGGAACTACGGCTTTCCGCAGGAATTCGCCCACTTCGTCGCCTGCGTGCGCGACGATCGGCCGCCGTTGTGTACAGGTGAAGACGGCAAGGCGGTGCTCGAAGTGCTCTTCGCCGCTTACGCTTCCGCGGCGGAAGGTCGGCGCATCGCGCTGCCGTTCAGCACCACGGCGCAGCGCCCCATTGATCTCTGGCGTGGTTCCTAGGAGCCTTTGGAGCGTGACCATGTCTGCACCGGTGCACGTGTCGCGACATCCCCTCGTGTTGCACAAGCTGGCTCTGCTCCGCAGCCGGTTGACCGAGCCGAAGATGTTTCGCGAGCTGGTGCGCGAGATGTCGCAGCTCCTGTTCTACGAAGCGACGCAGGACTTGAAGTTGGCCCCCTTTCCGGTACAGACCCCCTTGGCCGACTGCTCCGGACATGAGATCGCCGAGCGCATTGGCTTGATGCCGATTCTCCGCGCGGGCCTGGGCATGGCCGAAGCGATCTCCGACATGGTTCCCTCGGCCCGCACCTGGCACCTGGGCCTGTATCGCGACCATGAAACGCTCCAGCCGGTCACGTATTACAGCAACCTTCCTCCCAAGCCGGATATTGATCTCTCCTTTGTGGTCGATCCGATGCTGGCCACCGGCGGCTCGGCGGT
>JBGQLF010001446.1:0-2883 GCA_041499985.1 Gemmataceae bacterium | reverse complement strand
GTCAAGGGCCAGGAGTTCCAGCGGGTGAAGCTGCCGGCCAACCGGGGCGGCATTCTGACGCAGGCCAGTATCTTGACCCTGACGTCTAACTCGACCCGCACCTCACCGGTCAAGCGCGGCAAGTGGGTGCTGGACCAGATCCTCAACACGCCGCCGCCCCCGCCGCCGCCCGATGTGCCGGATTTGAACGAGGAAAAGCAACTGACCGGCTCGCTGCGCCAGGTCATGGAGATGCATCGCGAAAACGCAGTTTGCGCCTCCTGCCACCAGCGTATGGACCCAATCGGCTTCGGCTTCGAGAACTACGACGCCATCGGGGCCTGGCGTGACAAGGACGGCAAATTCGCCATCGATCCCGCAGGCGTGCTGCCCGACGGCAAGACCTTCCAGGGTCCCGCGGAACTGAAACGCATCCTCAAAGGCAAAAAAGACTTGTTCAGCCGCTGTCTCATTGACAAGATATTGACCTACGCCCTGGGACGCGGCCTGGAGTACTACGATCGGTGTGCCGTGGAGAAGATTCTCAAAGCCTTGGAGAGAGACGACTACCGCTTCTCCACCCTCATGGTGGAGGTAGTCAAGAGTGAACCGTTCCAGATGCGAATGGCGACGAAAAGGACGAAGGAGGAAGGATGAATCAGGTCATTCATCCTTCCTCTGTCCATAATGGAGACAAGCGATGATGAACGATGGCCGGATCTCGAGGCGCACCGTCCTGCGTGGCCTTGGCACAGTGGTGGCGCTGCCGTTCCTGGAAGCGATGCTGCCGCGCGCGCTAGCGGCGGCCGCTGCGCTGGGCCAGGCCCAGGCGCCCCGGCGAATGGCTTTCCTCTACGTCCCCAACGGCATCATCATGTCGGATTGGACACCGAAGACCGAAGGGACCGGCTTCGAGTTGCCGGCGATTTTGCAGCCGATGGCTCCGTTCCAGCAGGACATGCTGCTGCTCAGCGGCCTGACGTGCGACAAGGCTCGTCCCAATGGCGACGGCGCGGGAGATCACGCGCGCGCCTCCTCGGCCTACCTGACCGGCGCTCAGGCGCGCAAAACCGCGGGCGCCAACTTCCAGGCCGGTGTCTCCGCGGACCAGGTCGCTGCCGCCCGGATTGGCGACCACACGCGCTTGCCCTCGCTGGAACTCGCCATCGAGCGCTACCGCGGGGCGGGCAACTGCGACAGCGGCTACTCCTGCGTCTACGAACATACGCTCTCGTGGCGTTCGCCGACGTCGCCGCTGCCGACCGAGGTCGATCCCAAGCTGGTGTTCGATCGGCTGTTTTCCGCTCGGCCCAATGACCCGAACCGCCTCAAGCGGGACCGGCTCCGTGCCAGTGTACTTGACACGGTGCTGGAAGACGCCCGCCGCCTGGAGAGTCAGCTGGGCGGCTCCGATCGGCAGAAGCTGGATCAGTACCTGTCCTGCGTGCGCGAACTGGAGCAGCGTATCGCCCGTGCCGAGACGCTGCCTCCCGCCGAGCCTCCAGTCGGGACAGCCAAGCCCCAGGGTCAGCCCGCCGATCTGTCGGAGCACTTCCGCCTGATGTGCGACCTGCTCGTGTTGTCGTTCCAGGCCGATGTGACGCGCATCGCCACCCTTATGCTCGGTCGCGAGGGCAGCGAACAGAAGTATCGCATGATCGGCGTGTCCGAGGGCCATCATGAGCTGACGCACCATCGCAACGACCCGGCAATGATATCCAAGGTCCGCAAGATCAATACCTATCACGTGCAGCAGTTCGCCTACTTGATTGGCAAGCTGAAATCGGTTCCCGAGGGTGCTGGCACCTTGCTGGACAGCTGCATGATCACCTACGGCAGCGGCAACAGCGACGGGAATCGGCACACCCACCATGAGCTGCCGATCTTGCTGGCTGGCCAGGGCGGCGGCAGCGTCAAGACCGGGCGGCACCTCCGTTACCCGCGGGAAACGCCGGTGAACAACTTGTGGCTGGCGATGCTGGATCGGATGGGCGCGCACGCCGACAAGCTGGGCGACAGCACGGGATTGCTCGAGGGGCTGTCTTAACCTCCTTTGCGACCGATGGTCTTACGCGGCGGGGAGCTAACGCTGCCCGTCTTCGTTTCCTTGCGTGCCGTTTTCGCCTTTGGAGCCCTGGGCTTGCCGTTGGCAGCGCTCGAAAACGCCCCTGTTAAGTGCAAGGTCTTGAGCTCACGGAAGGCCAGGTAATTGCTGATTTCACTCCTGAGGTTTTCCTCGGAAGCGAACGTCTCGGTTTGGAGCTTGCGTATTTGAGGCTCCACTTGGGACACGTCCAGGGCGGAAGCGATATGAATGAGATCCGCGATGATGGCTGGGGGAGCTGGATGCTTCTGAATGACTTCCCCTATAGCGCGTATCAGCGCGTTCCTTTCCTCGCCAGAGGTTTGACGGTAAAGTCTGAGCACGGCACTGACTCCTGACCAATCCAGAGCTTCCGGAGGAATGTCTCGGAGTTCGTCGGTCCGCCCTTGCAGCGTGTCGAGGATCAGTTGCGCGTACTTGCTGAGAGCCATCGGTTCGCCTCGCAATCCTGTCAAAGGGGGAGCCGGAAATACCTGGAGCGATGCACCGTTCGCTCTACATAGTGTACTTGCATCGTGTTGGCCAGATCAAGATTGCCCGCCAAGATCCATTGCCTGGCTCCGCCGGCCGTGAACCCGGGTGTTGCCCCGGGCAGGTGCGGCTGCGGCAAGAGCGCGGGGGCCAAGTCCACTCGAATTACGGCACAGCCGTAGAGGTGGCAGTCTTGTTGGTCCTGCGCGCTCAGAGACAAGCGCCAGGCAAAGTCACTCGGGCTATAGCAGCCCTGCAAGGAGACGCGATCCGTAACATAGACTCCGGGAGCGCGGCGCGGTGCCAGCCTGGGAGGGACTGCATTCGCT
>JBGQLF010001445.1:0-2899 GCA_041499985.1 Gemmataceae bacterium | reverse complement strand
TCATCCAGTCCACCCACCAGATTGAGAGGATGGAAGTCCAGATGGACAATGCAAGGGGATTGCGGTTCCTCGGGGCGGTTGGCGCACAGCCAATCCAGGCCCGGTTGCAGCCCCTGTAGGTCGTAGTGGTACACAAGGTCGCGAATCTCGTCGAGGCGACGGGCCAGGAACGGTTGCGCCAGACAAGGAAAGCCTGCCGCCGGCAGACTGTGCAACCAGAGATGGGCCTGGGCCATGTGCTGGGCAGCCCGCCAGAACATCCAGGGACGATCGAGCAATTCCTGCACCAAGGTTGTGCCAGACACCTGCTCCATGATCTGGAAGGGCCCCCCGAAGAGGTCGCAAGCTGGCTCCAGAAGAAGCGGTTCGGCTACCGGATAGCCCACGTGGTGCAGGTACTGCTGAACGGCGAACTCGTGATGCAGCCGAGGGACACCCTGGGGACTGGCGAAAATCCGCAGGATCAGCGGACGCGCGAACGCCGCTGGCAGCGCGCAGGTTCCCTGGAGCTGAAACCGAAATGTGTACGTCTCCCAGCCATTCTCGATGGGGCAGGGTGCCGCCTCGTACGCCAGTTCCGGGATTTGCAGATGCCTACCAAGATAGGACAAAAGAGCCGCAGCGACCTCGGCCACGGACGTTGGATCTGCACTTGGCTTCAGGTTCCGCGTCTGCGGGCTGCTGCCTTGGAGGGCCGACGGCCTAGTTCCTCCCAAGGGCGAAGTGGTGTCTTGTTTCAACATGACCCCTGCTCTGGCACCGGCCTGGCCGGTTGTTTGCCATTTCAGGTCGCTCCACCCAACCGTCGCAGACGATCCCCAACATGAGATCGTTTCCGTTCAGGGGCCTCCCCGATGTGGTGCGCTCAACGATTCCAGTCCTCGACGTCATGCGCGGGCATGCCGAGACGATGGCGCCGGCGGCGGTTACTGGAACAGAACAAGTGAGGTGGAAGAAGGGGCGAGAGCATTCCGTTTGGCCTCCACGCCCCTGAAAGAATGCCGACACAATGCGCCTCTGGATTGGACTTTAATTTTTTGGGCCCAGCGGCCTGGGCGCAGCCGCCGGACCCCGTATCTCGCTTGTTCCTTTCCGCATAAGACCTCCTCGTGAGCGCGACCGAGGAGCGGTCGCTCGGGTAGGAGCCGGCCAGCCGGACCACAGCCGACTAGCTGGCTGAGATCGGTGCAAATTTTGTGCCACCGGACGGACTTCGCTCCGCCGAGGCTCTCGGGATAAGGAGTCTCAACCGATCTCCCAGCCCCAGGAGTTCAAGGGACGCCAGTGCCCCGACTGCCAGACCAAATCGTTACCTCCGCCGCCAAAGATGAAGTCGAGGCCGTGACCACAAATGAAGTGATCGTTGCCCGGCCCTCCGAAGAGCCAGTCGTTCGCACCCTTGCCGTACAACCAATTGTTCCCCAGGCCGCCGAACAGGAAATCCGCACCTCCATGCCCGATCAACGTGTCGTCGCCGGCGCCCCCGAAGAGGATGTTGCAACAAGTACCGCCTTCGAGGCGGTCGTTGCCGTCGTCTCCCCAGACCCACACCGAACGCTGGAAATGCTCCGCTTGCAGGATGTCATTGCCGCCGTGCAAGCGCACGTCAACGCGCTCGACCGACTTGGCGGCGTAGGAATAGGCGGCCCCGTTCAGCGTGACGGTGACGAGGCGCGCGTTGCTGGTGAGCTGGACTGTATCCGCCTGATCTGTGCCCTGGACGAAGACGACATCGCTGCCGGCCACTCGGTACACGCCCGCATACGCGACGCCCTTTGTCGATTCATTGGCTTGGGTGCAGTCCATGCAGGCCACGAGGTAGTAATCGCTCCAGGTCAGCCACGATCCGGCGCGGTCGGTGGGGAAGCTCAGATCCGACGTGGACCGCACCACGGTATGGCTGCCTGGAGCCAGGGCCGGCTTCCCGGTCTGGTCGAGGTCCGTCGGCCGGACCAGGGTCGTGCCGAGCAAGCGGGCGTTGACATCGAGGACGCCACTGAGCGTGGCAAACAGCTCCACTGCGACAGCCGAGGTCAATGGTCCCGAAGCGTTAACCTGGTACGTCAGGAGCACGCGGCTATCGCCTTGCGGTGTACTGATGCTCTGGAGGACCGGGTCCGCCACCATCGCCTGAACGGTCACGGTGGTCACACTCAATCCGGAGTCGCCATTGGAATCGGTCACCCGCACGGCCACCTGATAGGTGCCGGGCGTCACGAACTGGTGGGAGACATCCTGGCCTGCTGCTTGGGCGTGGAACTGTTGTCCGTCATAGGCGAAGTCCCACGCGTAAGTCAGCGTCTCCGCGGGAAGTCCGGGATCCGTCGCAGTGCCGTGGAAAGAGGCCGTGGCGCCGGCGTCGATCGTCTGGTTCGGTCCAGCATTCGCGGTCGGCGGCACATTCTGCACCGTAAGCGTCAGCACACTCAGCCCGGAGCCGCCGTTGCTATCGGTGACCCGCAGCGCCACCTGATAGGTACCGACCTGCGCGAATGCATGTGTGGTGTCTGGCCCGTTGGCCTGGGCCTGGAAGGTCTGCCCGTTGTAGTTAAAATCCCAGTCGTAGAGGAAGGTTTCCGTGGCAGCGCCGGGATCGCTGGCGGAGCCGTGAAACGCCCCCGTACTCCCCTCCGCGATCGTCTGGTTGGGTCCGGCATCCGGGGTCGGGGCGACATTGGTCACGGTCACCGTGGTGACGCTCAGCGCGGCGGCGCCGTTGCCGTCGGTGACCTGGAGAGCGACCTGGTAGGTGCCCGGTTGCAGGAACGCCTGCGTGACATCCGCTCCGCTGGCCTGGGCCTGGAAGGTCTGGCCGTCGTAGGCGAAATCCCAGGCGTAGGCCAGCGTTTCCGGCGGCGCTCCCGGATCGGTGGCGCTGCCGTGGAAGGTCGCGGTGTCG
>JBGQLF010001444.1:0-2905 GCA_041499985.1 Gemmataceae bacterium | reverse complement strand
TTCTTGGTCAGGTTGACAGGGTTGGAGCCGTCGGCGTTCATCACGAAGATTTCGGGGTTGTTTTCTTCGACATGGCGGCAGAAGGCAATCTTCTGGCCATCGGGCGACCACGCCGGCGCCCGGCTGGTGACCTTCGCATCCGTTAGCTGCTTGACGTTTTTGCCGTCGGCATCCATGACAAAGATCTCGAGGTTCCCGCTGCGGTCAGAGGCAAAGGCGATCTTCTGGCCATCGGGCGACCAGGCCGGAAAGAGGTCCTCATCTTTGTGGTTGGTCAGGTTCTTGGCGTCGCTGCCATCGGGGTTGATGAGGAAGAGATCGCTATTGCCGGTGCGGACGGACGGATAGAGCAGCTTGGACCCGTCGTTGGCCGCCAGGGCCAGGGCCGCACCCAGGACACAGCAGGCGCCGACCACGACCAGGAATCGTCTCATGGCAAGAACCCTCCTTCCGAAGCGCGGGGGGAATAGGGAGCCGCTGCGTAGTGCAGCGCCTTCGTCGGAGGGGTATTGTGGCCGCTGTGTGGCCGAAAGGCAAGCCAGGGAAAGAGAATTGCCGGGGGACGAGATCATTTACCGGAAGACACTTCGACTCAGGACTAGGTTCGCAGCCTCTACTCGCGGAGCACTCCAAACAAGCAGAAAAAGCCTGTCTTGCTTCCATTCCGCCCGAGCCCCGAGCGAACGCTCTTCTTCCCCTTCCCGGTTTCGTGTTAGACTGCCGACGAGTTTAGTTCTCAGGGAGGAGGGTACCTATGTCCCCCCATTTGCCGCGGGCGTTGCAAGAGATCGCCTATGAACAGGAGGCGCAAGCCTATCTGCGTAGTCTGCCACGGGAGCATTTCATGGAAGCCACTCCTCAGGCCACCCAGCGCGCGATTACCCTGGCCAGCTTGGCCCTGGTAAAGGCTCGTCGGCCGGACATCCAAGTCTTCAACGAATTGCTGGTGCAGTATCCGCTGCGTGGCCGGCGCAAGCCAGGTCAGGTGGTGCCCGACAACATGGTAGTGCTCACCACTGAGCCGATCCGGGCCGAGAGCAGCTACAACGTGCCGCTGGAGCCAGCCCGCCCGTTCTGGGTGCTGGAGTGTGTCTCCAAGGGCAGCCGGCGCAAGGACTACGAGGACAGCTTCCGCAAGTATGAGTGCGAGCTGAAGGTGCTCTACTACCTGGTCTTCTACCCGGACGCGGGAGAGCTGACGCTGTATCGCCACAATAAGCGGAAGTACGTGACGGTCAAGCCAAACGAGCATGGCCGCTACGCCATCCCGGAGTTGGATCTGGAAGTGGATCTGCTGGACGGCTGGATGCGATTCTGGTACCAGGACGAGTTGCTGCCGCTGCCCGCCGACCTCCAGCGCGACCTGGATGCGGCGCGGCAGCAACTGAATGCAGCGCACCAGCGAATTAGCGAGTTACAGCAACGGCTTCAGGCGGCAGAGCAGGAGCTGGCCCAGCTGCGTTCCCGGCCGAAGTAGCGTTACCAAAGAGTTCTCCAGCTCAATCTTCGTCTACGCTGCTGGAGCCCGCTACTTGGAGAGCAGGGCGCCAACACACCTTGTGCGCCTGGAAGACGTCATAGACGAAATGCTTTTCTGAGGCGACGCGCTACCAAAGAGCGGAATATCCTTGCTATCCTCGGTGCCAACTACTACCTTGCAAGCGCCATGGCTTCCCCTACTAATGCCCCGCCCTCTGGCCCGGAGCTCGCCGCGTGGGTTCAGGATGCGCGGCAGCGGACTCTCGCGCTGATCGCCGACCTCGCCGAGGACCAACTGCGGGGGCCGCGCCTGGCGATCGTCAACCCGTTGTTGTGGGAAATCGGCCACGTGGCCTGGTTCCAGGAAAAATGGATCCTGCGCCACGCTGGCGGCCAGAAGCCGATCCGTGCCGATGCCGATGCCCTCTACGACTCCGCCGCGGTGCCGCATGAGACGCGCTGGGATTTGCCGCTGCCTTCGCGTGCCGACACGCTCGCGTACTTGCAGGCAGTGTGCGACCGCATCGTCGACCGGCTTCAGCAGCGCACGCCCACGCCGGAAGAAGCGTATTTCGTGTTCCTGTCGGTCTTCCATGAAGATATGCACACTGAGGCATTCTTGTATACACGGCAGACATTGGGCTATCCCGCTCCGCGCCTGTCTTCCGGGCCGCTGCCGAGCGCGACCGGACCAGCGGCATCGGGCAACCCGGGACCGCTGCCCGGCGATGTGGAGATCCCGGGGGGCACGTGGTTGCTGGGCGCGGCCTCGCAGGAGCGATTTGTTTTCGACAACGAGAAGTGGGCTCACGCGGTCCCTGTCCGGCCGTTCGCCATCGCCCGCGCCCCGGTCACGCAGGCCGAGTTCGCGGCTTTCGTGGACGAGAGGGGATACGAGCGGCCCGAATTCTGGAGCGCTGCGGGATGGGACTGGCGGCAAGGCGCGCAGGCGCGGCAGCCGGTGTACTGGAAGCGTGACGGCAAGGGCCCCTGGTGGCGGCGCCACTTCGACTGCTGGTTGCCGCTCGAGCCGGATTATCCCGCCCTCCACGTCAATTGGTATGAAGCCGAGGCGTATTGCCGCTGGGCGGGCCGGCGCCTAGCGACTGAAGTCGAGTGGGAAGTTGCCGCCGCGGCCCAGCCAGACATCAAGGGCCAGCAACTCGCGTCCCGCAAACGGCGCTATCCGTGGGGAGACGAACTAGCCACGCCGCAGCACGCCAATCTGGATGGCGACGCCCTCTCCTGTGTGGCTGTGGCCGCTTTGCCTGCCGGGGACAGTGCCTTCGCTTGCCGGCAGCTGATCGGCAATGGGTGGGAGTGGACAGCGAGTGATTTCGAGCCTTATCCGGGCTTTATCGCCGATCCCTACAAGGAGTATTCGGAGCCCTGGTTCGCGTCGCCCCACAAAGTCCTGCGCGGGGGC
>JBGQLF010001443.1:0-2907 GCA_041499985.1 Gemmataceae bacterium | reverse complement strand
TAGAGGGTGTGATCTCCATCTACTTGGATGCCAGTGCTCTCGCGAAACGCTACGCGCCGGAGCCCGGCACCCCCTTGGTTAACTACCTCTTCGCTCGTGTACCTTTGGACCGGATGGCCTTGTTGAACGTGGGCATTGCGGAAGTCGTGTCGCTCCTGGTACGCAAGCGAAACGCTGGGCGGATCTCCAACGCGGTGTTTGCACAGGCGATGGTGGACGTCTCAGCGGAGATCATTCACTCGCCCAGCGTCCGCAAGATCGTGGCGGATGACATGTTGGTAACGGCGGCATTGCCGCTGCTGGAAAAGCACGCGCTCAACGCGACAGACGCCATCATTCTGCGCTCCGCATTGGACCTTGTAGCCCACCTGCGCGCTAGCGGCAGTGACCTGGTGTTGGTGAGCTCCGATCAGCGCTTGTTGCGAGCCGGACGAGCGGAGGGACTCCTAACGTTCGATCCGGAAACACAAAGTCAAGCCGAGCTGGATGCGCTCCTGGGGCCGTGAGCTGTCTGATGAGCGTCGTTCGAGCCAAGGCCTTGCCACGAGCCGGTGACCGTCTTGCATCAGCGCCACCGTCCAGTACACTGACAGAAGAGTTCACCCGCAGACCATCTGCTCAGCCCTGTTTGGCATCCGGGACGCTGGCCCCTGCCATCCCCCCTGCCTATTTGGCACGAGGTTGCTTGATGAAGCCACTTGCACCAGCAGCCTTCTCGACCCTGGTCGTTGTCTCCGCACTGGCCCTGCCTGCCGCCGCCGCGGACAAGGTTGATTTCACGCGCGACATCCGCCCCATTCTCTCCGAGAACTGCTTCAACTGCCACGGTCCGGACGCCAAGCAGCGCAAGGCGGACTTGCGTCTCGACACCAAGAACAGCGCCTTCGCCGATCGCGGAGGCTACGCCGCCTTGGTCCCTGGCAAACCGGACGCCAGTGAAGCCTGGCAGCGCATTACCAGCGCAGACCCGGCCACGCGGATGCCGCCGCCCAAGTCGGGCAAGCAACTGTCCGAGCGTCAGGTCACCCTCCTCCGCCAATGGATCGAACAAGGAGCGCGGTGGTCGGAGCACTGGGCGTTTGTCCCGCCGAAGCGACCTCCCACGCCCTCGGTGAAGGATTGCTCCTGGGTACGCAATCCCATCGACGCCTTCATCTTGGCCCGGCTGGAGCGCGAAGGACTTGCGCCCTCTGCGGAAGCGGACAAAGTGACGCTCCTGCGCCGGCTCAGCCTCGATTTAGTCGGCTTGCCACCGACCATCGAGGAAGTGGATGCGTACCTGGCCGACTCTCGACCGGATGCCTACGAGCGCCAGGTCGAAAGGCTGCTCAAGTCGCCCCACTATGGCGAGCGCGGGGGGCAGCACTGGCTGGATGCCGCCCGCTACGCCGATTCCGATGGCTACGAAAAAGACAAGTCGCGCCAGGTGTGGGCGTATCGGGATTGGGTCGTTCACGCCCTCAATCGGGACCTGCCGTATGATCGCTTCCTGCTGGAGCAGCTGGCCGGCGATCTGCTGCCCAACCCGACGCAGGATCAGCGGGTGGCCACGGGCTTCCTGCGCAATTCCATGCTCAACGAGGAAGGCGGCATCGACCCGGAGCAGTTCCGCATGGAAGCCATGTTCGACCGCATGGACGCCATCGGCAAGAGCATCCTCGGCCTCACCATCGGCTGCGCCCAGTGCCACAACCATAAATACGATCCGCTCACGCAAGAAGAGTACTACCGATTGTTCGCGTTTCTGAACAACGATCATGAAGCGAACATCGCCGTCTACACGCCGCCAGAACAGATGCAACGCCTGGCGATTTTCCGGCGCATCCGCGAGATCGAGGCCGAGCTCCAGCATCGTCATCCCGACTGGGCGCAGCGCCTGGCCGCCTGGGAAGCCACGGTCGGGGGCAATCAGCCCGAATGGAACGTAGTCCAGCCGGCTGTTGAGGAGATCTCCACCGGCGGGCAGAAGTATTTGCCGCTCCCGGACGGCTCTCTTTTGGCTCAAGGCTACGCGCCAACCAAGCACCGGGCTAAAATTACGGTGAAGACCGAGGTGCAGTCGATCACCGCGTTTCAGCTGGAATTGCTGAACGACCCCAATCTCCCACTGCACGGGCCGGGCCGGTCGATCAAGGGGACGTGCGCCCTGACGGAGTTCGAAGTGGAAGCGGCCCCAGTGGAAGCGCCGCGCAAGGTCGTGAAAGTCAAATTTGCCAGGGCCACGGCGGACGTCGAATTGCCGGAAACCCCGCTGGAGTCGATCTTCGATGATAAAAGTGGCAAGCGCCGTGTCACGGGCCCGGTGAGCTTCGCCATCGACGGCAAAAGCGAAACAGCCTGGGGCATCGATGCGGGTCCCGGACGGCGCAATCAGCCACGCAAGGCGGTCTTCGCGGCTGCGACACCAATCGGCTATCCCGGCGGCACCGAGCTGACGTTTTACCTCAGCCAGCAACACGGCGGCTGGAACAGCGACGATAACCAGAGCCACAACCTGGGACGGTTCCGCCTTTCCATCACAACCACGCCAGATGCGGTCGCCGATCCGCTGCCGGCCCGCGTGCGCGAAATCCTGTCCATTCCGCGTGAGCAGCGCTCGCCGGCGCAAGTCGCGGCCGTGTTCAGTTACTGGCGGACTCAAGTGCCCGAGTGGCGCCCGGCGAATGCCGCCATTGAAGAGCTGTGGCGCCAGCATCCTGAAGGCAGCTCACAACTGGTGCTCCAAGCCCGCACTGAACTGCGTCAGACCCATCTCCTGGAGCGCGGCAACTTCCTCAGGCCAGGCAAGTCCATGCAGCCCGGAGTACCGGCGTTTCTGAATCCGTTACCCTCCGAGGCGCCGCCAACCCGGCTGACGTTGGCGCAGTGGCTGGTGGACCGCAACGCACCGACCACGGCCCGGGCGCT
>JBGQLF010001442.1:0-2907 GCA_041499985.1 Gemmataceae bacterium | reverse complement strand
CGCCGCGCCCTCCAAACCACGCGGGCGACACAACTGGCTCCGCCTTCCCGCTCAAAACTGGCTCTGATTTTTCGACCGGTATCACCTCGACCGAGTTGGCTGAGCTGGGCAACAAAACAAGGGGCATTCGGCATTCCGCCATGCCGAGTGCTCCCACGATTCTCTAGGGCATCGCCCGCAACTCACGGCTTCTGCGGCCGGTTGATGCGCAGCAGCTGATTGTCCAGACTGGGGCAGGTAGAAATGGCCTGATGAATGCGTCCGGCCAAGGCGACTACGTCTTTGTCATCGGTGCAGATGATGATACCCGCGTGGGGCCGCACCCGGGAATGCAGTTTGAGGTAATCCCAGTAATTGAAGGTGATCACAGCGCGGCCCTGAGCGATGGCAAACGCCAGCACGTCCGGATCGGGAAACTTTTGGTTGGCCTGCCCGGCCTCTTGGGCGCGCAGCACATCATGACCAAGCCGACGTAACTCCTCGACCACCGCCACATCGAAGTTTTCATCGGCGTACAACCTGGCCATGATCCCTCATGCTTGCTCCGTATTCTGGCGAATGTCGTGCTCGATTTCCGCGCGATTCTGGTCATAATAAGCCCAGGCAACCTCCAGATCGATCGGCGTCAGCGTCACGCCATAGCGGTTCAGCAATTCCGCGTCCGAGAAGCCAAGCCTGCGTGCATACACCAGCGACCAGACGGGCAGACGTGAGGTCCGGAGACACGCTCGGCCGCCACAAACGTCGGGAGTCTTCTCGATCCAGCTCGTGTCCGTGCGCAGCACTTCGTTCTCGGGCATGGTTCTTTCCCTCTTACACACGCTCTCCGTGTTGTACCGCCGCCCGGAAGGCTTCCAATGAATCGGCAGTTTGCGAGGCGTCAAACCAGCGGGACATCTCGTCCAGCGAGGTGATTTGTTCGATCGCCCGGGTCAGGTCCGCGGGAACCTGCACCCGGAAACGCAGTTGCAAGGCACGCAACAGCGAAGCACGGGCATACTCGAGCTTGCCCTCCCGGCGAGCCTTCTCTTGCCACGCCAAAACTTGCTGGGATTCTTCCACGTTCCATCCCTCCAAAGCACGCTGCCAAGCGGCCGAGCAGGTAGCCAACTCGGCGAAAACCAGGGCCAAGCCGCCATAGTCCGCCCTGAAGGAACCGTCGGGCTCCTGGGTGGCCAGCCGTTTCCACTCTTCCATGATAGCTGCCGCGTCCGCTCCTTGCAGCGGGGGAATCCAGGGAAGGACGCACCGTTGCAACTGCCCGGCGGCGATCCGGGCCAACGTCTCGGCGGCGTCCTCGAGGTGTAACGTACCCACGACGGCACGCACGTAGAAGCCTGCCTCGTCCAGATCAGCCTCCCGCATGTCCAGGAAGTCGGTCTGCATCGGCCCGGTCAGGTTCAACAACAGGCAGGCCACCTGATACTTGCCCGGCAACCCCTCACCATAGCGCAGCTCGCGGCGCAAGCGATAGGCGTATTCACCCAACCGCTCTAACATATCCACGTCGGGTCGGGACTGGAATTCGACATCCAGAATCCTGCGTGGACCCAGTTCGTTCGCCGGAGTGAATTCGGCCACCGTATCACAAATCCGGTCGGGTTCCCCGGGAAAGGCCAGCCTGCTGGTATCCAGCCAGCCGTGAAAGAGGAAGTTGGCCGTGAAGCGCGGCACCCGCCATTGAAAGAAGCCCGCGGGATTCCGCTTGACCAAGTAACGAGCGGCTTGATCGTAAACACCCATGAGAGCCTGCTCCCAGGGACACGAGGGGTTGCGCATCCTGTCGACGGCCCGCCGCGAAACGAGGAAGAGCCGTCGCCCGCCTCGTCAAGCCGGCTGCACCTGAAGCGTGTACTCCCAGAACCCGAGCACATCATGCTGGCGCTCCAGGCGAAAGCTGCGTCCAAATACCCGCGACTGCTGCCAGCCATCCTTGACGGGCGTGGCCCGGTAACCGGTCTTGCGCCCGTAGAGAATCAGAAACACGATCTCGTCGCCGCGGGCGTCGATGAGCCAGTATTCGCGAATGCCGGCGCGGTGGTAGGCGGCATGCAATTGTTGGGTGTCTTTCCCAACCGAGCTGTCGCTCGCGACTTCCATCACCCAGTCCGGCGTGCCCTCGATCTCGATGTACTGGCTGTGTTCGCCAGCCCGAGGCACGAAACGTACGTATCCCGACCGTAGGCTTTTCGCCAGCGCGAACGTGCCATCTGGATTGTTGGACACTCCCGCCGCCTCATTCGTGACCAGCACGCCATCGCCGTAGAACTCTCCCCGTTGGTCTTCTCGGTTAAGGTTCAGGAGTACCCGGCTGACTTCCATCTTCACTTTATTGTGCGTTTCCAGGCGGAGTGGCGCTCGGGCCGAAAGAGCGCCAGGAGCGGTGCAGACAGTCTATTCCTTCAGCAGTTCTGCGTCCCCTACCAATCTAATCCCACGGTCGCCAACCGCTCCCGGATCTGCGGAAGGTTACAGGTAATGACACTGCCATCGGTGTTGCCCCAGGCCAACAGGCTACTTTCCTGCTCGAAATCCTCACGAAACACCACTGGCAGCTCCGCCGGCGCGGATTGGCCCTGGATCGCCGGCACAGCTTACCAGGCCGGCAGCGAGGAAACGAAAAGCAAGGTCAACAGCATGCCTTGCCGCATGGGGTTCTCCTGATTCTGCATAGGATGGCCTACTTCTTGGTGGATTCGCTCCCCAGGCTCTTCAAGTACGCATACAGATCGGCGATCTCCCGATCCGAGAGTTGGTCGAGCAGTCCAGCCGGCATCAGCGACAGGTCGGTGAAGCGGCGGGCAACGATTTGCTGGCCGGGTACACGGACCGTCGTGGCGGGCCCGGTTTGCAACAACAGGCTATCGACCGCCTCGTAGATCACCATGCCTTGATAGAGTTTGCCAT
>JBGQLF010001441.1:0-2918 GCA_041499985.1 Gemmataceae bacterium | reverse complement strand
TCCAGGATGCGTCCCGCGTCGTCCGCGGGCAACGTGCAACACCCTTGTTGGCTCATCGTCACAGCCTCCCTGAAACCTTGGTTCTGGACAAACACAAGGTATCAGCTGGCTGTGACTTGCGCTAAGACGAACGGTCTTGCGTTTAGCCGCGAGCCTGGGGCGAGCGCGGCGTCCGCGCTCGCCCCAGTGCTCAGGGCTAAACAATCTCGGCGGTGAGGCCATGTCGCAGGCGAACGGGAACGAGCTTGGTAGGCGGATCTTGGGAATCGATCCCGGACTCCAAATCACCGGCTACGCGGTGGTGGAGACCGGTCCCTCCAAACCGCTCATCTGCGAGGCCGGGGTCATCCGCAGCGCCGAAGGGCGAACCCCAGCCGATATGGCACAACGCCTTCATTCTGTGTACAATAGTTTAGTTGAAGTCATCAGCCAATTTCGGCCCGCGGTGGTCGTGGTGGAGCAGTTGTATGCCCACTACCAGCATCCGCGGACAGCGATCCTGATGGCCCATGCTCGCGGCGTGATGTTCTTGGCGGCGGCTCAACAGGGGTTGCCGGTAGTCAGTTATAACGCCACCCGGATCAAGAAGACGGTCACCGGCAGCGGCCGGGCGCCCAAGGATCAGGTGCAGCGCACCATTCAGCGCGAATTCGGCCTGGCTCAGCTGCCGGAGCCGCCGGATGTGGCCGATGCATTGGCGGCTGCCCTGTGTCACTATTACGTGCAGAAACTGCCGGCTTGAGGGTTGTTCATGATTACCAGAATCACGGGCCTGCTCAACCGCGTCCTCGATGAAGAGGTTCGGTTGCAAGTGGGACCCTTCGAGTACCAGGTCCTGGTGCCCGAATTCGTCCGCCGGCAAGTGCAAGGACGCGTCGGCCAGGAACTCACCTTGCACACGACCGAGTACCTGGATGGCAACCCGATGCAGGGAAAAGTCGTGCCGCGCCTGATCGGCTTCCTCGCCGAGGCCGAGCTCGAGTTTTTCGAGTTGTTCTGCACCGTGGACAAGGTGGGCGTCCGCAAGGCGATGAAGGCCCTGGGGCGGCCGATCCGCGACATGGCCGACGCCATTCAGCGCCAGGACGCCAAGTGGCTGACGACCCTGCCGGGCGTCGGAACCGCCACCGCGGAGCAGATCGTGGCCACGCTGCGGCGCAAAGTGACCAAGTTCGCTCTGATGGCTCCGGCGCGCGAAGGACCCGAAGCGCCCCCCAGTGCCACCGTGGTGGACGGCAATCTACTCGAGGCGGCTTACCAGGCCCTGTTGAGCGTCGGCCACAGTCCTCTCGAAGCCCGCGAGCGCCTCGACCAGGTGCTGGCCGGTGGCCGTACCTTCCAATCGGTTGAGGACATCTTGCTAGCGATCTACAAACAGCGCGCCTAACTTCGGAGCGTAGCCACAAGCGTCCTCGCTTGTGAGCTGCACCAGCCCACAAGCGAGGACGCTTGTGGCTACGCTGAATAACACCTCTGTGGGGCAGACACGAAGACGAGAGCCGAAGGGGTCCCATGCCACGTCAAGCCGTCGTTCAAGCGGATCAGCCGGAAGAACAGCGCCAGCGCGATGATGCCCTGCGCCCGCGCTGGTTACGCGAGGTCATTGGTCAACGAGCTGTAGTGAAGCGGCTCAGCGTGGTCCTCAACGCCTGCAAGAAACTGAAGGAGCCCTTGTCGCACATTCTCTTCGATGGCCCACCTGGGTTGGGCAAAACGACCTTTGCCACGGTATTACCCAACGAGATCGGCACGACGATTCAAATGACCAGTGGACCGGCGCTGACGAACCCGAAGGATTTGATGCCCTTCCTGACCAATGCCCAGGAAGGCTCCATTTTGTTCATCGATGAAATCCATCGCATGCCGCGTATCGTCGAGGAGTTCATTTATCCAGCGATGGAAGATTTCCGCATCGACATCGTCCTGGGCGAGGGGATCAATGCGCGCACGTTGTCGATTCCTTTGAAGCGGTTCACCCTGATTGGGGCGACCACGCGCAGCGGTATGCTCTCCGGCCCGATGCGTGACCGCTTCAAGATGCACGAGCATCTGGAGTTCTACTCCGTGGAGGAGTTGGCGGAGATCATTCGGATCAATGCACGCAAGCTCCAGACGTTCCTGGCGGACGACGCGGCCCTGGAGCTGGCACGCCGCAGTCGGGGCACGCCACGGATTGCCAACGCGCGTCTGTGGTGGAGCCGCCATTTCGCCACCAGTGAAGCCGATGGCCGGATCACCCTCGACGTAGCCCAGGCGGCCCTGCACATGGCCGAGGTCGACGGCGAAGGACTGGACAAGCAGGACCGGCGGTATCTGGAGGTTCTCGTCGGCGTCTTCGAAGGCGGGCCGACCGGCGTCGAAGCCCTGGCCGCCACCATGAACCTGCCCAGCGATACCCTCAGCGATGAAATCGAGCCCTACCTGTTGCGCGAGCAATTCCTCGTCCGCACGGCACGGGGCCGGCAGGCGACGCCACGAGCCTATCAATTGCTTGGGCGGCCCATGAAGGCGACACCACCGGCCGAGGATACCCCGCGCTCCCTGTTCGAGTAGCCGATCCGGGAAAGAAAGACTTTTTTTCGGCTTTGGGCAGCCAGAAACCACTCCGTTTATATAATCTTCTCAACTTGCCCGTGCACGCCGACTTGCCAGGCAATGACGCCGCAGCTCGGCACAGGATGTTTCGGAGGCAGCGCGCAACGGTGTGCGGCCGCCTTCCGAACGCGACACCATGAGACCTGCTTCGGGATACCAAACGGATGGCACGTACCTTAGAGGTCCTCTTACGCAGAGACCCGTCGAAAGATCGGCAACGCGAACAGATTCGCTACGAGGGCTATCAAGTGCTGTGGCCGGACGGGCGTCCGGTCGCCCTGGGATTGGATGCCTTCTGTCACCACGGCCAGCGCTTGCTGGGG
>JBGQLF010001440.1:0-2930 GCA_041499985.1 Gemmataceae bacterium | reverse complement strand
CCAGGCGGCGTCGAACCCCAGCCCCCCGGCCTCGGTCGATCCGGCTTCGGTCGCCTCGGCTTCAGTCGATTTGGTCACCCTGTCCCCGCCGGTGTAATCCTCTGCCATGAGCAGAACGGCCGGATTGATCAGCTTCAGAGTTCGCGCCCATTCCCGCAGGAATTTCGCTCCGAAGATGTTGGCGTTGGGGACAGCTGCGCCGTCCGCGTGGCGGGTGTTGTAGGCGTGGATCGCATCCGCCAAATCGACGTGGAAGCCATCGACGTGGAACTCCTCCACAAGGGCGACCGCGCTGCTGATGAAGAGCGCACGCACGTGCTCGTCGTAGTACCGCGGCGCCCAGCCGGTCGTCACGTTGTCCACGTAACCTCCAATCATGCGGGGCTCCGGGGGGACCATCCGATCAAACTCGGGATAGTCTGAAGGCTTTCCCTCGTACCAGTAATAAACATTCTTCTCGTGCGCGTTGGAATCATACATCCACTCGGCCCGCTCAGCTGAATGATTGTAGTGGCTGTATACCACGGACAGGATCACCGCGATGCCGCGCCGGTGGCAATCACGAATGAAGCACTTGAGTTGGTCGCGGCCGCCGGCATTGTGCTGGACTGCAAACGGGTGCGAGTTGCCATAACCCCAGGCCTCGTTGCCGTCGCCGCATTCGGCGACCGGCAATAACTCTACCGCGTTAACGCCGAGGTCCACAAGGTAAGCCAGCAGCGCGATAGCGTCCTTGAAGTCGCCCGGGCTCTCCTTCGCAGGCCCTCCCAGTGCCCCCACGTGCAACTCATAGATCACCAGGTCCTCAATGCGCCGCGGCACCGGCCGTGCCGGATCGAACTCTCCTTGCCAGAACGATTCCTCCGGAATGAAATGCCTCGGTGGCCAAACCGGTTCCTCAAAAAGCTCGCTGACGCGGTTGGGGTCCACGACGATGGAGCAGCTACACCTGCCGTCCAGCTCGCTGGTCAGTCCATAGAACGGTGCCCCGTTGGGGTTATGTGTCCCTTTGCCAATCTGACAGCGCGAGTAAAGGTCGGTGCGGTACACCCAGACCCCATCGTCCCGCCGTACCCGGAACATGTAAGGCTTGTGGTCGAAATCCGCAAAACGGGCTAGGGCAGGGTCGTTGACATCCGTGAACCACTCGTCGCCTTCCCGGCGCAAAGGGAAGTGGCCATGCCTGGGGTGGGAACCGGTGCCGTCGTCCGCGATATAACCACCGGCGATCTTGTGTGGCCGGCCGTCCGGTCCGATGTCACCAACCGGGAGAGATTCGTCTGTCGGGGTGTGTGACGGGTCATCGCTGTCCCAGAGCGAGCCGAACACCACTTGCACCTCCCTGGCGTTCGGCGCCCAGACCCCGAAGCGGATACCCGGCTCGGCCTGCCCCGGCCGATAATACGGCTGAGCGCCAAGCCGACGGCTGTGGCTGAGAGTATAACGCGCTTCCTGCGAGGCTCCGTCCAGTGTATTAGGCCTGAGTGTGAAAGACAGCCAGCGGCTGGTCGATTGTATGTCGGGTACCTCCGCGGGCTGTCCCCAGCCGGACCGCCCCTGAGCGTCTTCTACGAGCACCCCCCAGTTGAAGTTTCGGCCGACGGACTCGTTCGAAAAAGCGACCTTCACCTGAAAGGTGGGACAGCCATCCGGACCATTGATGCACGTCATGGGGATCATGGAAAACTGCCGAGACAGGCGTCCACCAGAGTCCCAGTTACCGGTCAGACGTACCGAGGTGAACAGCGGCCGCTTGATGCCCGTGGCGTAGATGAAAAGGACGGGAGCTACTGCCTGCGGCTCGGGGGTTGGGACGCTTATGGGCACCCGCGCCTCGAGTCCGGCCGAGGCAGTTGCCCGTCGGTGCAAGTCGGCAAGGACTTTGCCGGCCAGGAACTCCACGTCTTCAAGGGCACTGCTGAGGGATCTGGCGTCCCCTACGGTGAGGTTCTGGATTGCGCTGTTGAGGCAGACTACTAGCTGGGAGGCATCGTTCGGATGCAGCTGGCCAATAAGATCCGCGACGGCCCCTCCGAAAAGACCAACGAGATACGCCGGGGCTTCGGGATGTGCCTCGACAAACAGCTCGTACTCCTGGAGGATTCCGGCCGTGGGGCCCAGGGATGCTTGCCGCCGACCGCCCAAGAAGACGGCGGCTCGTGCCCGGCCAATCATCATCCGGCGCATGGCTGTCAGCTCCTCGCCGATGGTGGCGTCGCCGTCGGCCAGGCGCGGTATCCAGGTGACACTTCGGAAGACCGAGCGATCCTGAACGATGGGATCGTCCGGCAGGCGGAAGCGTTCCAGCTGAAACAGGTCCACCCCGCCTACTTCATTTATTGCCTCCTGAACGCTGCGGTGGACTACCCTCGTGACCGCTGGGACCCCTCCGAAAATCAACCGTCCTCCCAACCCCACAATGCCGCTGACGAGGCGTGCCTGAAAGGTGAGCAGGGCCTGTGCGCGCTCCTGCCCTTTTAGCTCTTCGGGCACCGCGGCAGACAGGAAAACCTTGAGGCCGCGCAGGGGCATGTGCGTGTTTGTCATGGCGTCTCCTGAAAATGTGGACGCTGGGGGCGTGAGGGGGTAGCCGTCGGGCTTCTCGCTCAGCTCGCTTCGGTCAACGGAGCCAGCGGCACGGGCGCTACCATCAGGGAGGGGAAGTACCTCTCAAGCTCGGTTTCCAGCTCCGCGAGAGGGACCACCTGGAGTTTGTGCGGGCCGCATGCCCAAGCCAACGCGTTGCGCGTCAAGGCCGGCAGAAGGCGGTCACCGCAGACGAAGATGCCGCTCAGCGATGGCGGCGGGCCGGCGTACCACTGGTAGAGGCGGTGCAGACGCTCCAGGGAGACGCCGGCGTCCTCCCACTCGACACGGATGGTCTGGCCCGCTCGTGTCAGGCTGAGGCGGCGCCGACCGGCATCCAGCTG
>JBGQLF010001439.1:0-2931 GCA_041499985.1 Gemmataceae bacterium | reverse complement strand
TGGCTGTCCGTTGACGCGAACGGCGGCTATACCGTGGAACAGGCTGTGTGGGTGGCGCCGCGGCTGGAGAAGCTCGACGTGGCCCTCTTCGAGCAGCCGACGCCGCGCGGCGATCATGGGAGCATGGCGGAAGTACGCCGGCGCAGCGGCATTCCGATCATGGCAGACGAAAGCGTGTTCACGCCGCTGGACGCTCTCGAGGTGATCCGGCACCGGGCCGCCGATGTGCTGAGCCTGTACCCGGGAAAACATGGCGGCATTCGACCGACGCAGCAGATCGCCAAGATCGCTGAAGCCGCCGGCTTGCCGTGCACGATCGGCAGCAATCTGGAGCGCGAAGTGGCCACTGCGGCGATGGCCCACGTGACGGTGTGCACGGCCAACATCCAGTGCGAACGCTTTCCGGGCGATCTCATCGGGCCGATCTATTATCAGCAAGCGCTGACGCGGGAACCGCTACGTTATCAGGCCGATCGGCTCTGGGTGCCGGAAAAACCGGGGTTGGGGGTGGTTATTTAGCCCTGAGCGCTGGCAAGTGCGCTCGCCCGAAACTCGCCGCCCTGAACCGCGCCGGAACCACCATCATTGCTGGTTGGCGTGCTGTGCGAGAAGCCTTGTGACAAGTGGCTCCATTTCATCCCAAATCGGTTTGTAGTACGTCAACATGCGACCTTTTGCCTCCTCTCGTCCTGGTGCAGAAACCCACTGGAGGTAATGCGTTCGCTCCTGGAACCAGAAATACCTATGACGCTCTAGGTTGCTTTCTCCCATGAGGCTGGGTACGTTGTGCAGCAATTCAAGTTCCGCAGCAATCCAGTCCCGGTTTGTGGACTCGACGGCCTGTCTCATTACAACAAACCCAACGGTCAGAAACTGGGCGTAGAAGAGGTCCAGCTCACCCATGGTTGTCACCTCCGAAAGACGTGCGCGGGAAGGTGTGTGATCCCAGCACGGCGAGCGTTCTCCACACGAGTCATTCCATCCATTAGCCACAGTCGTTGTCCGTCTGTTTCAACGATGAGGGGTGTGTACTTGTTCCAGTCGAATGGGCCGTGCCTTGCTAGTTTCCCAGGATCAGCGAAGGGCCGAGAGGACGGCGGGATTAGTTTGGCTATCTCAACAATTTGTCTGGGAGCAAAATGCGTCGGCACCGATCTGGTGGCTCCTTCAACTTCGGCGTCCGCGAGTTCGGCAGCCACTGGCCAATTAATACGCCGCCACTTTGCCGCTGATGCGCCGATCTTCAGCGCCATAATAGCGCCCCGTTTGCGGATCGACCCAGATCGAGTGGGCATCACCCTGCCGAACACCGCTGATCTTGTGTCCCATCTCCCGCAGGCGCGTCACCGTGGCGGGATGCTCGCTGATCCCTTCGAAACGGGCCGTATCCGGAAACCACTGGTGATGCAGCCGCGGCGCATTCACGGCGGCGCGGATATCCATGTCGAAATCCAGCACATTGATCACCACGCACAGCACGGTGTTGATGATCGTCCGGCTGCCCGGACTGCCGGTGACGAGCACGACCTTGCCATTTCGACTGACGATGGTCGGCGTCTGCGAGCTGAGCATGCGCTTGCCCGGAGCAATCTGGTTCGGCTCGGTGCCGATGGTTCCCTGCCGATCGGTATGCCCCGGACGCCAGTTGAAATCCATCATCTCATTATTGAGCAAGAAGCCCGCCCCGCGCACCACCACGCGGGAACCGTAACTGCGCTCGAGCGTGTACGTGTTGGCCACCGCCATGCCATCCTTGTCCACAAGCGAGAAATGCGTCGTGCTCTCGCTCTCCGCCGCCAACGGAATGTTCTTGGCCAGGGACTCGCTCGGCGTGGCCTTCTCCAAGTCGATTTTCGCCGCCAATTCCCGCGCATAGTCTTTGCTTGTTAAATGATCCGGGATGGCAACGAAATCGTCATCGCCCAGGTAACGGGCGCGATCGCAATACGCACGTCGCATCGCTTCCAGGATCAGGTGCATGGTTGCCGGCGACCAGCGACCTTGTTTGCGCAGATCAAAAGTCTCCAGAATGTTGAGCATTTCGATCAGGCAAATGCCGCCCGAGCTCGGCGGCGGGGGACCGTAGACATCGTAGCCGCGATAGGTGCCGTGGATCGGCCGGCGTTCCTTGGCACGGTAGGCGGCCAGGTCTGCCTTGGTGATATAGCCACCACCCGCCTTCATCTCGGCCACGATCTGGTCGGCGATAGCACCGTTGTAGAAGGCATCAGGACCTTCCTCGGCGATGAGCCGCAGCGTCTTGGCCAGGTCTTTTTGCACCAGGCGATCGCCGGCCCGCCAATCGGCCGAGCCGTCGCCCTTGCCGAATACCCGGCGCAGCTCCGGGAACTCGCTGGAGCCCACGATCCAGTTGAGGGACGAGGCCAGGGTCGCCTGGATCAGGAAGCCCTCCTCGGCGAGCTTGATGGCCGGCTGTACCAGCTCTTTCCAGGGCAGTTTGCCAAAGCGCCGGTGAGCCAATGCCAAACCGCGGACGGTGCCGGGCACACCCACGACGCGATGGCTGTAGAGGCTTTCGTCCTTGGCGTACATGGTCTTGGTGGCCGCGGCCGGAGCGGTTTCGCGGTAGTCGATGACCACGGGATCCTTGTTCGCTCCGGGATGAATCACCATGAAACCGCCGCCGCCGATGTTCCCGGCCTGCGGATAGGTCACCGCCAGGGCCAAGGCCGTCGCCACCGCGGCATCGACGGCGTTGCCACCTTGCTTGAGGATCCCCAGGCCGACTTCGGATCCCGGGACCGAGACAGACACGACCAGGCCGTGCGCCGCCTCCACGGGTCTGTCCGGTGCATCGGCTCAGGTTGAGGTCACGGGGCAGTAGGTCCAGAACAACACCGGGGCCAAGATCAGCAGTGCCAGGCTCGCCAACGAGCGCCAGGGGCAGCAGGGAACGGCTTGAGACATGAG
>JBGQLF010001438.1:0-2932 GCA_041499985.1 Gemmataceae bacterium | reverse complement strand
CAACCCGTTGGGAGTCGCCGTAACTCCAATAATTCCAACGCGCGGTGGCCGGCCATAACGGGTTGGACGAATATTTACGCTGCCGTGCACGCAACCCCTTCTGAAACAAGAACTTCTAACTAGCTCGATCGTTGCGCGCTCGGCGCAACGATCTTTCAACCCGGCACAGAAGGGGGCAATCGGGGTGCCTCGACCGCTCCAGCTCCAGGTTGGGGGAATCGCCAATCGCTCCACCGCCTCTTCAGGGACCTGCGGGCCCAATGGTTGAGTTCGTGCTCGCCAAACCCGAGCCGGAGCAGCCCCGCGCGGATCGCCAAATGTCGGCCTCTCGGGCGAAAGGGTTGCCAGCGACCGGGTGCAGATGCACAATGAACCGATCTGTGCTGGCCGACCTCTCTGCCCGGACGGTCGTTCGCCGGAAATCGCCGGAGAATCTCACTCTTGCTCCTCGATCGTCGCCATCGCTGGTGGGCACTCTTCACGGCCCTCGCCGCTGTGGCGGCACTTGCCGTCTATTGGCATCTGGACCGGCAACAAGCAGATGGGTTGACGGGCGGGAGTCGCGCTGGCTTACTGTTCGCGCTGGCGGGCGGCCTGCTCATGCTGCTGGCGGCATTCCTCGCCCTGCTCCGCCACCTGCCCACCTACGGCTGGCTCGGAGCGCGGCAAACCTGGCTGCGCATCCACATCTGGCTGGGATCGCTCAGCGGCGTGTTCATCTTTTGCCATAGCGGCCCCCATCTTGGTGGTCCCTTTGAGCAAGTGCTCTATACTTTCTTTATCCTCACGCTCGGGACCGGTGTTCTCGGCCTGGCCATTCAGCAGTTCTTGCCGGGTTGGCTGACCGAGCGTCTGCCGTGCGAAGTGCCCTACGACCAGTTGCCCCACCTCTGCCGGCAACTGGTCCGCAATGCCGACCTTCTGGCCAAGGAGATTCAGGCCACCTCGCTCCCGGCGGAGACGCAGCGGCAACTGGGACAGGTGTACGACGAGCTGATACGTCCCTTCCTAGTGCGTCCGCGGACCTGGCCCGCCGCCCTGGCCAACCCGGGCAAGTTGGACGAGGTGTTTGCCAAAATAGAAGGCTTGCAGGGCACCGAAGTGCTTGCCGAGAAGTTGGCCAGGCTGAAGACCTACTGTGCTGAGCGCCGCCTGCTGGTCCAGCAGGAGCGGCTAGCCTTTTGGCTGCACAGCTGGCTCTACGTGCATGTGCCGCTGTCCGTCGCGATGCTGGTGCTGGCGGCCACTCATGCCGTCATGGCGCTGTATTACTGAAGTGGTGCAATGGAAAGTCGAGGTTCTCGAGCCCGCCATGTCACTGCTGAAGATTAGCAACGGACAGGTGTACGATCCCGCCAACGGCGTCGCGGGGTTGGTGCAGGATATCTGGATCCAGGACGGCAAGGTGATTGCCGCCCCGACGGATCCCGACCTGCATCCCGACCAGATCCTCGACGCGACGGGCCTTGTCGTGATGCCCGGCGGCGTGGACATGCACGCGCATATCGCCGGTCCCAAGGTCAACGTCGCGCGCAAGATGCGGCCCGAGGACAAGCGCAAGGCTCCACCGGTCCGCCGTACGCCACTAACGCGCTCCGGTACCACCGGCAGCGTGCCGAGCACCTTCGCGACGGGTTACCTCTACGCCGGCCTTGGCTACACCACGGCCTTCGACGCCGCCATTCCACCGCTTGGGGCCCGGCATGCCCATGAAGAATTCCACGACACGCCCCTCATCGACAAGGGCTTCCTCGTCCTTTTCGGCAACAACCACTATGTCCTGCGCCAGGTCGCCGCCGGGGACCACGCCAAGCTGCGGGCCTTCGCAGCCTGGCTCCTGGACGCCGCCAAGGGCTATGGCATGAAGCTCGTCAACCCAGGTGGCGTCGAGGTCTGGAAAGAGGGCGGCGGCAACGTCACGGGCCTGGATAGTCCGGTTGAGATGTTCAACGTCACGCCCCGACAAATCATCATCGCCCTGGCGCAAACGGCCATGGATCTCGGCCTACCGCATCCGGTCCACATTCACTGCAACAACCTCGGCCTGCCCGGCAACTGGACCACGACCCGCGACACGATGCAGGCTCTGGAAGGCCGTCGCGCCCACTTGACCCACATTCAGTTCCACAGTTACGGCGGCGGCCCCGACGATCAAGGCAGCTTCCGCTCGCATGCGCCGGAGCTGGCCGAGTATGTCAACACGCATCCGAACCTGACCGTGGATGTCGGCCAGGTTCTGTTCGGCGAAACGACCTCGATGACCGGCGATGGACCGCTCGGCTACTATCTGCACAAGGTGACAGGCCGTAAGTGGTTCAACGGCGATACCGAGATGGAAGCCGGCTGCGGCATCGTGCCGATCACGTACAAGGACAAGAGCTTCGTCCACGCCTTGCAGTGGGCCATCGGGCTGGAGTGGTACCTGCTGGTCAACGACCCCTGGCGCATCGCGATGAGCACCGATCATCCCAACGGCGGCTCTTTCCTCGCCTATCCCCAGATCGTGCAGCTCCTCATGGATCGGAATTACCGGCTGGAAGTGCTCAAGCGGGTGCCGCCGCGGGTCTTGCAGCGGAGTATCCTGAAGGATTTGGACCGCGAGTATTCGCTGTACGAGATCGCTATCATTACCCGGGCAGCGCCAGCCCGCATCCTGGGGTTGAAGAACAAAGGTCACCTCGGTCCCGGAGCTGATGCCGATGTGACGATTTATACACCGAGCGCCGACAAGCGAGCGATGTTCGAGCTGCCGCGCTTCGTCCTCAAAGCGGGGCAGGTCGTGGTCGAGCAGGGCGAAATCCGTTTGGATCTTTCGGGGCGGACACTGCACGTGGCTCCAGCATACGATGAGGGAGTGCTGCCCGACATCCGGAAGTGGTTCGAGACGCATTACACCATCCAGTTCGCCAACTACCCGGTCGATGCAAGTTAT
>JBGQLF010001437.1:0-2932 GCA_041499985.1 Gemmataceae bacterium | reverse complement strand
GGGATGCGGAATCACTTGGCAGCTACTATTGTCTTCGCCCAGCTGCATTTGGGCAATCCTGGGGTACAGGAGGGTGATTACTCGGACGGACTCCTAGGAACGGATCGTTTCAGGACAGCCAAGGGGCGGCCCACGAGCGCGCCCCCCAGGAGGGGGGGATGTCCCACTGTGAGCAACCGTAGGTCAGACTGGAGGAGGAGTCAAGTTCGGGGAGTGGTTTTTTTCCAGATTGCCCCGAGCCGATCTTTTTTTGTGAGGGTTCACGGTATACGAGCCACTTTCGTGATCAAGCAGTGGAATAAGGGCGTGTTGGAAACAAAAGCGCCCCCCCTGTTCCGGCTGCCAGCACTTGCAGGCGCAAGTGGAACAGTTGCATGCCCAGGTGGAGGAGCAACACGCTCAACTGGAGGCATGGCAAGCCACCAGTAGCGGAATGAACCAGGAGCGCCGGCACCGCCGCCGTCGTTCCGGACGTCAAGACTGCACCCAGGGCCAGGGTGGTCAGGGTCAAGCCACGGCGAACCAGCCGGCGGCGCAGCAGGTCCCGGCCGCGTGCCAGGCGGCTGGACAGCGTGCCTTCGGTAACGCCCAGCGCCTGGGCCGCGGCCGACCGACCCTGGGCCTGCAGGTCGCAGAGGATCAAGGCCCGCCGGTATTTCTCGGGCAGCCGGTGCAACTCCTGGTCCAGCACCGGCAGCCAGTCGCAGGCCTCCTCGGGGAGCCGGAGAATGGGTTCGGACAGCCGCAGGCGCCTCCTGGAGACAGCAAGGCCCTGGAGGTCATCGCCGAGGAGCCGCAGCCCCAGGGCCCGACGGCCTCTTAGTGGCAGCTAAAGAGTGAACGTTCTGGCGCTGATCGGGAAGAGGCGTGCCCAGTCCCCCCACAGGTTGCGCCGCGGGCTTCGGCCGCACCATGAAGTTGGGATCATGAGTGGCAACTGAGGTGCTGCCGGTGAGATCGTGGATCCCCAGCAGCCGGCGGCAGGTGGCCACCGCCCTATCAGTTCATAATTCGAGATCAAATCGCTTGACGCCCGGCGCCCGCTTGTTACACTCCTCTCCTCGACTTCCCTCGAAGCGGAGGAGCGAGGCTCCGATCACGGTCCCTCTACTGCAGCCGCAGTCCTCCCCGGCAATCCTCTGATGTAGACAGCACGGAATCGAAGCCCTTGGGCGCCGGCATTGAGAAGGTTTCTCGGCTTTTGCCGACCACAGAAAGGATCCGTGCATGTTCGGGCGTTTCTTCACCCTGTCACCAACCAGCCGCCATGTCGTGTTCGTCTTGGGGTTCTATCTTGCCCTCTTCACCATCGCTTTCTCTCCGGTTCTCTTCCGCGGCAGACTCCTGGCTTACGGGGACGGTCTTAATATGAACCTGGCCGCGTTCTACGGACCGCGGACCTTATGGAATCCCTTATTGATGAGCGGCTATCCCTCCTTTGCCGACCCGCAGATGGCAAGCTGGTATCCTTTGAGTTTGCTGTTGTCGCGCGTCGACGGGCTGTGGAACCTCTTCGTCCTCAGCGCCTACGTGCTGGCCAGTTCCTTCCTGTATGGCTACCTGTACTTGCTGACCGGTTCACGCCTGGCCGCAACGGTGGGGGGAATGATCTATGGACTGAGCGGGTTCATGTGGGCTCACCTGGCCCACCCTGGGATCACGCATGCCGCGGCCTGGCTGGCGCTTACCCTCTGGTCGCTGGAACAATTGCGGCGGCGCATCACCCCTTTCTGGTTAGCGGTGCTCGCCCTGGCGGTGGCCAACTGCTTTCTCGCCGGTCATCCCCAGTTGTTCGTCTACCTGCACGGTCTGGCTGGGCTGTACCTCTTGACCCAATATCGGCCCTCGTGGGCGGGGTCGTTGCGCTGGTTTGCGGCGGTCGCCGCCGGGTGGCTCTTGGGCATTTGCCTGGCCGCCGTCCAATTCCTGCCCACCTATGAGCTCATTGGCTTGTCGCCCCGCAGTCAACTGCCCTACGTGTCCTTCGTGAGTCACGCCCTGTCCCTGCGACAATTGCCCCAACTGCTGTTCCCCTTCGTCTACGGGATGTTCGATTGGCCCGGGAGCACTGCGCCGGCCCCCCCCTACGTGGGCGAGTGGAGCCTGTGCGAGGGGACCGGTTACTGTGGGCTGCTGCCGCTGCTGTTGGCCGGGCTTGGCCTTTTTTTCTGGTGTCGTTCCCGCCTGGCGTGGTTCTGGCTGGGTTGGGGCACCCTCTGCTTGCTGCTGGCCCTGGGCGATGACACTCCGCTCAGCCGGCTGCTCTATCACGTTCCGGTTTATAACGGGTTCCGTGCTCCCGGCCGCCATCTGGTGGGTTTTACTCTGTCGGTCTCCGTCTTGGCAAGTCTCGGCCTGAAGGCGCTATCCCAGACTTCGCCTCCGCGGGCTGTTCTCTCCCTCCGCCTGGCTTCGCTATCTAGCCTCGTTGGTCTCTTTCTGACCTGGCTCGTTCTCGCCTGGCAAGCCCAGAAGGGAGTCTTCGCGGGCGCCGGCGAAGATGCCGCCGGTTGGCATTCCTCCGCGGCGCCCTGGAAGAATCTGGCGCTGGGTTTGCCCATGCTCACGCTGTTGGGAGGGCTTGCGGTCCTCTGGTTTTGGCAGCGCAAACCAGGAAGCCTGTCGGTAGGCTTGCTGCTGGCAATGGTCGTCGTCGATATGAGCAACTTTGGCTGTTTCTGGGAGTGGCGGCGTGCCTGTAATTACCCGGTCGCGGACTGCCGCGGCATTCCCGAGCACCTGAGAGATTGCCAGAACCGCCTCGAGGCGATGAGCGGGCGCGTCTGCTCGTGTTACCCCGCCACGCCGATCAACCTGGCGTCCTCCAACTTCAGCATGCTGTGGCAGATGTCCAATGCGTGGGTCGATTCTCCCCTGATGTTGCCGCGCTACCTCCAGCTGGTCACCCCGCAGGCTCTCCGCTGGGGTTCCT
>JBGQLF010001436.1:0-2933 GCA_041499985.1 Gemmataceae bacterium | reverse complement strand
TGCTGACGCTCAAAGGGCATAACGGCACCGTGTACAGCGTGGCCTTTAGTGCGGATGGCAAGCGGCTGGCCTCGGCGAGCGGGGATAAGACGGTGAAGGTCTGGGATGCACAGGCCGGCCAGGAGTTGCTGACGCTCAAAGGGCATAACGGCACCGTGTACAGCGTGGCCTTTAGTGCGGATGGCAAGCGGCTGGCTTCGGGCAGCCACGATCAGACGGCCAAGGTGTGGGATGCGCAGACAGGCCAAGAGGTGCTGACCCTCAAGGGGCATAGCGCCAATTTGTTGAGCGTTGCCTTCAGTGCGGATGGCAAGCGGCTTGCCTCGGGTGGGGATGAGACGGTCAAGGTCTGGGATGCGCAGACGGGCCAGGAGCTGCTGACCCTCAAAGGGCATAGTAAAGCAGTGACTGCTGTCGTTTTCAGTGCGGTTGGCGACCGGCTCGTCTCGGGCAGCGTGGATGAAACGGTCAAGCTCTGGGACGCTAGGCCATCCAGGAGACGCTGACGCTCAAAGGGCATGACAGGACCGTGTGGAGCGTAGCCTTCAGTACAGATGGCAAACAGCTGGCCTCGGGGAGCTGTGATCAGACCGTGAAGGTGTGGGAAAAGAGCCTACTCACCAGGCTCGCCGCGCGCAACTGATCCTTACGGCGTGGGGAGCGGTCCTCATGAAGGAGCCCCTGAAACTCCAAGTCTACGAGCGCGACCGCCTCGCTTTCGAAGCCAGCCTCCTCTCCGTGTTTGAGCTGGGTCGCCAGCGCGCCGGCGAACCGGACCCCTATGCCCTCCTGGCAGCCACGGCAACGGCCCCCGCCCGCCTGATTCTGGCCCTCCAGCAGGAGAAAGACAACGTCAGTCGGCAGCACCTCCTTCTGGAGCCACTCAGCTCCGGCGCTGTCCGCGTGCACAACGGTAGCCAGATCCCGCTACCCTATGGCCCTTCCCCCGCCGGCAAGGTCGCTCCCAGTGGCTCCATCGAGCTGACACCTCCCTTCCAACTATCCCTGCCCCCGCGCAGCATCGCGATCAGCCGCAGCGACTCGGTGGATGAGCACGGCGTGCAAGGACTCGACGAGCAGACCATCGGCCCCGGACGCCTGTCCGAGCTGTCGCGCCGGCTTCGGCCGCTGCCGGAGCTGTCGCCGCCGCAGCTCGACGCCCTGCTCGGCTGGCTCCAGACCACCATGGGCGTGCTCCAGAGCACCGTCGCCGCCGCTGACTTCCTGGACAAGGCAGTCGAGGCGCTGGTGCAGATCGTCGGCCTGCACTCCGGGCGGGTGTTGCGGCTCGACGACGACACCTGGAAGGTCGCCGCTGTCCATGAGCCTTCCCCGTTACCAGGACAGGAGTGGCGGCCCAGTACGCACGTCCTGGAGCGCGTCCGCCGGGAGAAGCGCACGTTCTGGCAGTATCCCGAGGCGGCCCGGTCCGTGGATACCCCTAGCCTGGGGCCGCTCCAAACCGTGGTGGCGGCCCCCGTGCTCGACGGCGATGGCCAGGTCATCGGCGCCCTTTACGGCGAGCGGCGACGGGACGGAGCCGGAGCGGGAGCGCGGATCGGCAAGCTGGAAGCGATGCTGGTGGAGCTGCTGGCCTGCGGCGTGGCCACTGGGTTGGCCCGGCAGCAACACGAGGAAGCGGCGCTGCGTGCTCAGGTGCGCTTCGAGCAGTTCTTCACGCCCGACCTGGCCCGGCAGCTGGCCCAGGATCCCTAGTTACTCGAAGGACGTGAAGCGGAAGTGACGCTGCTCTTCTGTGATGTGCGCAGCTTTAGCCGCTTCACGGAAAAACTGGGGCCACAACGAGCGATCGAGTGGATGAACGATGTCCTGAGTGAGCTGTCCCTGTGCGTGCTCCACGAGGGAGGCGTCCTGGTCGATTACATCGGCGACGAGTTGATGGCCATGTGGGGGGCACCGCAGGCGCAACCCGATCAGGCGGCACGGGCGGTGCGCGCGGCCCTGGCGATGCTCGATGCCCGGCGCATTCTCAATGAGCGCTGGCAGACGGTGCTCGGCGGTCCGATGGATCTCGGCATCGGCATCAACACCGGTCCGGCCCAGGTAGGCAATACCGGCTCCCGCTTCAAGTTCAAGTACGGTCCGCTGGGCAACACCGTCAACCTGGCTAGCCGCGTACAGGGGCTGACCAAGTACCTCAAGTGCCGGCTGCTCGTGACGCGGAAGACGCGCGATGGGCTGGGATCGGACTTCATCAGCCGGCGGGTGTGCCAGGCGCGGGTCGTGAACATCGCCGAGCCGGTCGCTCTGTACGAGATGGAGACCGCGGCAGCGGAGGACCGACGGGCGTTCTTCGCCGCGTCGGAAGCCGCCCTGGATGCGCTGGAAGCCGGCGAGTTCGCCCTGGCGGCACGGCAAGCCGGCGCGCTGCTACTGGAACACACGGGCGATGGGCCGTTGCTCCTGGTGCTAACACGGGCGGTCGAGATGCTCATGCGCGGCGGGCCGTTCGATTGCGTCTGGGAGCCGCCGGGCAAATGAGAGAGGCTTTCTCCTGTTGGAGGCATGGTTCAAACCTGGGTGGCACGCCCTGAGTCTTCGAAGGGCGTGAAACTGCGGCAAACACGCCCTTCGAAGACTCAGGGCGTGCCACCCAGAATCAGGCCCTTTTGAACCAGACCCTCTTGGATTCATCCGTCACGCCACAACCTTGCATGCGATACCAGGTCCCGGTACTATGCTCTTTCGGCCGATTGATTGAGACGAAGCCGATTCCAGAGCTCGGTTTGCCTGGCGGGCAAGCCAACCGAGGGCGCCAGGGAGCCTTTGATGCACACTCGGGAAGGAAAAAGAATCCGCCAGCCAGGCGTGGCGGCTCGAACCATCCGGCTCGTTGTGGGGATGTTGGCATGCTTCCTCGGTACTTCCTGTCAAGACTGCACTTTCCGCGATCTTGGCATGGTCAAAACGGA
>JBGQLF010001435.1:0-2937 GCA_041499985.1 Gemmataceae bacterium | reverse complement strand
CTGGTCACCCTCATCCTGCTCCTGTTCTTGAGCAACGTCCGGACCGCTGTGATCGTGGCGATCAATATCCCGTTGGCGCTGCTGTTTGCCTTTGCCGTGCTGTTCCTGCGGGGGAAGTCGGCCAACCTGCTGTCGATTGGGGCCGTCGATTTCGGCATTATCGTCGATTCCTCGGTCATCATCGCAGAGAACATTTACCGTTCTCTGACGAGCGGCGAAAACGCCGCTTTGCCGCTTAAGGAACGCATTCTCCGGTCGACGCGGGAGATCGAGCGCGCCCTGCTGTTCTCGACGCTGATCATGGTGTGTGCGTTCATTCCCCTGTTTACCATGTCAGGCCCGGAAGGGCAGCTGTTCGGTCCGATGGCGCAGACGTATGCCTTCTCCCTGGTGGGGGCGCTGTTCCTGGCCATGACCTTGACGCCCGTGTTGTGCCTGCTCTTCTTCAAACATTTGCAGCCCACTCCGGACAACTTCCTGGTCCGCTTCTTGAAAACGCGCTATCTTTGGCAGCTCCAGGTCTGCCTGAAGTATCGCTGGACGACCGTCTTCGTGCTGGGGTCGCTGATTGTGGGTACGACTTGTCTGGTCCCTTACTTGGGACACGAGTTCATGCCGGAGCTGGAGGAGGGCAATTTGTGGATCCGGGGCACCGCTCCGCTCAACATCACCCTGGAGCGCCAGGTCGAGCTCTCCAAGCAGGCGCGGGCCCTCATGGCCACCTATCCCGAGGTGGAGTCGATCGTTGCCCAGCTCGGCCGGCCTGATGACGGTACCGATACGGGTGGCTTTTTCAACAGCGAATATTTTGTACCGCTGCGGCGAGAGAAAGATTGGCCGCACCTGGTTGAGCAGACCGGCTGGCGGCGCTGGCTCTTCGGGGGGACACGGGCGCGCACCAAGGGCGAAATTGTTGGGGCCATGAACGCCGAACTGGAGCGCAAGCTGCCCGGCGTGAGCTGGAACTTCTCGCAGAACATCCGCGATAACGTGCTGGAGGCGTTGTCCGGCATCAAAGGAGACAACTCTCTCAAGATCTTCGGCCCCGACCTCAACCAGCTGGAAGTGCTGGCCACCAAAGCGAAGAACCTCTTGCACGAGATCCCAGGTATCGACAATGTAGGCGTCTTTCACATCCGTGGGCAGTCCCATCTGGAGTTCCGCGTCGATCCGGAGAAGTGCGAAAAATGGGGTGTGATGACGGCCGATGTCAACAACGTGGTCGCCAGCGCCTTAGGCGCCAAGGCGATGTCCAGCATGGTCGAGGGCGAGAAGCTGTTCGACATTGCCGTGCGCTGGCCGAAGTGGCGGCGCGGCAGCGAGAGCTCGATTCTGGACATTCCCGTGGACATCAGCAACAACACCGTGGTGCAGAACCCGGGGCCGGGCGTGGTCCCCTCGGCGTTCGGCTCGGGTGTGGCGCTGCCTTCCCCCAAGGGAGGGCTGGCCGACACCTCCAACCCGATCAATAACACGCCCCGGCTGCGGCTGCGCGACCTGGTCACGCCCGTGGGCGAGGACGGTGCCCCGGAACCCGACGGCCAGTTCGTGCGTCATGGGGCCTCGGATATCCACCGCGAAAATGGCAACCGGATGATTGCCATCAAGTTCAGCGTCCGCGGCCGCGACCTGGGCAGCGCTGTGAACGAGGCCCGAGCGCGCACCAAGGAACTCTTCCAAGCTCCTTACCGGGCGGTCTGGAGTGGCGAGTTCGAGGAAATGGAAGACGCCGAGGGCCGCCTGCTGGTCATCATCCCGCTCGCGCTGGGTTTGGTCTTCCTCCTGCTGTACCTGGCTTTCGGGTCGCTCCTGGACGTGGCGGCCATCCTGTCCAATGTCGTGGCGCTCTTATTGGGCGGCATTTGGGCGTTGTTGTTGACAGGGACCAACTTCAGCATCTCGGCGGCGGTCGGCTTCATCTCCATTTTCGGCGTGGCCGTCATGGATGGGCTGCTGATGACTTCGTACTTTAACGCCCACCGCGGCCAGGGATTGCCCCTGCACCAGGCCATCCTGGAAGGCGCCGGCAAGCGGGTGCGGCCGATGATGATGACGGATCTCACGGCCCTGCTGGGCTTGTTGCCGGCGGCCATCTCGACCCGGATCGGGGCCCAGACGCAGCGACCCCTAGCCATTGTGGTGGTCGGCGGCATGATCACCACCTTGCTCCTGACACGCTATTTGATGCCCGTGCTGTACAGCTTCTACGGACACCGCGAGCCGCGCGCCGGCACCGCCCATTTGGCACACTGACGCAGTGGTCCGTAGTCAGGAGCAAACGCCATTCCCTGTCTTTGCTCTTGACCACTGACTGCGGAGTTGAGGACGGAGTATGCCCAGCCTGTTAGTCATCGACAGCGACTTGAATGTGCTCTATGTCCTGGAAAGAAGCCTGCGTTCGGACACATTGGATGTGGTCACGGCCAGCACCGCTAAGAAGGGACTGGAGCTAGCCCAGCGGCACCTACCCGATGCGGTCCTTCTCGACGTCCGCCTTGCCGACTTGTCCGGTCTGGAGACTTTCGACTGTCTGCGACAGCTCGACCCCTATCTGCCAGTCATCTTCCTCACGACGGATGCCGCCACGGAGACGGTGATCGAGGTCATGAAACGCGGTGCGTTCGAGTACTTGCTGAAACCGGTCGATGTCGATCCCCTGCGCCACGTCATCTCCCGGGCTGTCGAATGGAGCCGCCACCGGCATGTGCCGGCCGTTGTCAAGGACCACGAGATCGTGGAGGAGAGAGCGGTCGATCGCCTGGTGGGGCGCAGTCCGGCCATGCACGAGGTGTACAAGGCGATCGGACGCGTCGCCCCCTTGGACGTGCCGGTGTTCCTCCTGGGTGAACGCGGCACCGGCAAAGAGCTGGTGGCTCGGGTCCTCGCACACCACAGCGGACGCACCGGGCCGTTTCTGGCCATCCACTGTGGGGCGCT
>JBGQLF010001434.1:0-2940 GCA_041499985.1 Gemmataceae bacterium | reverse complement strand
GCGGGGGAGAGGGTAGGGTGCCGCGCGCGCAGCTCGTCTGCATCCACGGCATCCAGAGCCACGGCGGCTGGTATGAATACTCCTGCGCTCGGCTGAGCCAGGCCGGGTTTGACGTTTCCTTCCTGGACCGGCGTGGCTCCGGACTCAACGAGCAGGACCGGGGCGATACGCCTGGATTTCGCCGCTTGCTCGACGACCTGGCCGAGTTCCTGAAGCGCCTGCGCACACCGAAGAATGCGGATCGGGAATCCTCGCCACCGCTCTTCCTCGTCGCGATTTCCTGGGGTGGAAAGCTGGCCGTGGCCTTGCAGCGGCGGCACCCCGGCCTGGTCGATGGCCTGGCCCTGATCTGTCCCGGGTTCTTTCCGCGAGTCCGCCCGCCTCTGCGGCAACGCCTGGCGATCGCCTGGGCCCGGCTGACGGCGCCCCGCCGGTTGTTTCCCGTGCCACTGGACGACCCAGAGTTGTTTACCGCTTCGCCCAAGTGGCAGCGATTCCTGCGGGAGGATGCCCGCAGCTTGCACCAGGCCACGGCTCGTTTCCTGGTCGAAAGTGTGCGCCTCGATGGTTACCTCCGCGTGTGCACGAACTCCGTCCGCGTTCCAGTCCTACTCCTCTTGGCCGAGAGGGATCGCATCATCGACAACGCCCCGACTCGGCGCTTCGTGGACCGGTTTGCCGGCGCGGACAAGGAGGTCTTCGAATACCCGGGCGCGCACCATACCTTGGAGTTCGAACCGGACCCGGATACATTCATCGGGGACTTGCAGCGCTGGCTGGAACGACATGCTCCTCTAGGATGAATCGGACCCATGCACCGCTGGTATCCCTTCTGGCAACTGCTCCTGTCGCGGATCCGCGAGTTTTACCGCGAGCCCGAAGTATTGTTCTGGGTGTACGGCTTTCCCGTAGTCTTGGCCGTTGGGCTCGGCATCGCTTTCTCGAGCCACGCACCGGAGGCGCCTGCGGTCGATGTCCAGGAAGTGCCGGAGCTCTCCGAAGCGGCCGCGCTCGTCGAGCAACTCCAGGCAGCCGGGCTGCCGGCTGAACTGCATCCGGAGGAAGCGTGCCGGCAACGTCTGCGCATCGGCAAGACCGCCCTGTTCGTGGTGCCGGCATCGGGCAGCTACGGCTATGTCTACGATCCAACTCGTCCGGAAAGCCAACAGGCCCGTTACCAGGTCGATAATGTGATTCAGCGCTGGAAAGCGGCCCAGGTCGTCTGGCCGACGAGCGATGTGACCGTCCAGGAACCCGGCAGCCGGTACATCGACTTTCTGTTGCCCGGCCTGATGGGTCTCAACCTGATGGGCGGCGGTCTGTGGGGCGTCGGTTTTCTCATCGTCGATATGCGGGTACGCAAACTGCTCAAGCGCCTGTTGGCCACGCCGATGCGGCGCGGGGATTTCCTGTTGGCCATCCTGAGCGGCCGGCTGTTGTTCATGTTGCCGGAAATGGTTCTGCTGGTGGTGGTTGGCCGCTGGGGCTTCGGTGTGCCTTTGAGCGGGAGCTTGGGGACTCTCAGCCTTGTGGTCCTGGTCGGCGCCGCCGCCTTTTCGGGCCTTGGCCTGCTGACCGCTTGCCGGGCCAGCAAGACCGAGACCATTTCCGGACTGATGAACCTGATCATGCTGCCGATGTGGCTCTTATCGGGTACGTTTTTTTCTTCCAAGCGCTTTCCCGACGTGACACAACCGTTCATTCAAGCCTTGCCCTTGACCCAGCTCAACGATGCCTTGCGCGAGGTCATGCTGGAAGGCGCGGGGTTAGCCAAGATTGGGGGACGACTGGCCATTCTGACCGCGTGGGCACTCATCAGTTTTCTGCTGGCGCTGAAGTGGTTTCGCTGGCAGTAAAGAGAACTACCACGGCCAACGCAGTTTCTCCGATTACACCGAATTGCCCGCCGGTGCAGGCGCTGCGGTTTTTGACAGATCCATCGCTGCGACCTAGAGTCCTCAGGTAGAGCCTTGCCGGGTGGTCCCGGCATCCTTCCGAGGAACCTTGCACCGTGGCTGACGTGAACCCGCCCCGCCTCCTCGTGGTGGAACATCACCCCAGCGCAGCTGCGCTGCTCGAGCAGCTCCTGTTGCGCGCCGGCTACCAGGTCCAGACCGTTGGCGATGGGGTAGCTGCCCTCGACCAGGTGCGGACGGCACCGCCGGATCTCATCTTGCTGGATCTCGACTTGCCTTACGTGGATGGGTACGAGGTCTGCCGGCAGCTCAAAGGGGATCCGGCCACGCGCTGGATTCCGATTGTGATTATCACCGGCCAAATCGCTCCCGACGCCAAGCTGCGCGCCTGGGATCTCGGGGCCGACGACTTTTTGCCCAAGCCGTTCCAGTGCGTCGAGGTGGTGGCACGCTGCCGTTCCCTGCTGCGCGTCAAGTCTTTGCTGGACGATCTCGACTCTGCCGAGGCCGTCGTGTTCGCCTTCGCCCGTGCCGTGGAGGCCAAGAGTCCGTACACCCAGGGCCACGCCGAGCGCGTCACCGACTATGCCCTGGCCCTGGCGGCGGCCGTGGACCTGCCGGCGAGTGAGCGCGAGGTGTTGCGCAAGGGAGCGCTGCTGCACGATATCGGCAAGATCAGCATCCCCGACGCCGTTCTCGACAAGCCGGGCAGGTTGACCGCTGAGGAATTCGATCTCGTCAAGCAGCACACCATTCAAGGGGCTCGCATCGTGGAGCCGTTGCGCTCTATTCGCGACACGGTGCCCCTGATTCGTTGGCACCACGAGCGGCTGGACGGCGCGGGCTATCCGGATGGTTTGTCAGGCGACCACATTCCGCGGGTGGTGCGCATCTTGTCGGTCGCCGATGTCTACGACTCCCTGGCCAGTGCCCGGCCGTACCGTTCCGCGCTCCCGCCCGATCGCTGCCTGGAGATTTTGCGCGTCAACGCCGAGGAGGGAGGATTGGATCCCGAGCTCGTGCG
>JBGQLF010001433.1:0-2961 GCA_041499985.1 Gemmataceae bacterium | reverse complement strand
TCCGCTCTTCCACTCAGGTCGGGCAGCCCCAGATCTTCACCTAGTGCCCGTGCCGTCACACTCGGGTGGGCAAACACCGCATATCCGGTGATGCCGGCCTGTCCCAGCCATTGCTCAAAGTTCTGTAGTAGCGGCACCATGGCCAAGCGGGGCGAGAGCGGAGGGTCCAACTCAGAGGTGGCCGGTACGGTGAGCAGGTCGGGATAAAGCAGTCCCGTTTCGAAGAGCATGAACACGGGTGCCGGGCCCTCGGCGTGTCCGAGCGCAGCGAGTAGTTCCAGCAGGTTGCCGAGCTTCCAACGCGGTTGACGGCTGTGGCCGATCAGGGCCAGCAGGCGGCGGCAGGCGGGATCGAGCTCCGCCAGACGGCGATCGATCACCACGGCATTGGTAATGGTCGCGAGACTCCGCTCGAGCAGCTCCTCGACCGGCCATTCGTTGCGGGGCCGGAAGAGCTTGGCGGCAACCTGGTGCAGCAGCGGCTCCGCGTAGCGCTGGAGCGTTTGGCGTACCCGATCGGACCAGTAAACGACATCGATCAACGGCATGGCCTACGCGATTAGGAACTTGGAAGTCCGACCCAAAGACGAGAGAACGGAGCGGCAAGGCTTGTGGCACTTAGGAATCCCGACTGCTCGCTCCTTGTACTTGCGGCGTGTGCCCCATTTTTTGCAATTCCCCGATCACGGCGTCGACACGTCCTGGACGCACCAGCAGTACGCGATCGGTCAGCCGGCCGACGAGATCTTGTGCCAGCTTCTTGCGCGACATCAGCTCTTCGGCCAAGACCGCGTCTTCGGTCTGAATGAGACAGACCCGCCGGTGTAGCTTGACCGGAATCCGGGCCCCTGCCGTGGGCCGTGGTACTTCGTTCATCATTGGGTCCGCCGTTGCTTCGGGCTCGTTCAATCGCTCAGCCAGTCTTACGCATCTGCGCCAACACCTCCGCGCCATCGAGGATGGTATAGCTGTACCCCTGCTCAGTCAGGAACAGCTGGCGGTGGTGGGCGAAGTCCAGTTCGCGCGTATCGCGCGTGACCAAAGTGTAAAAATGGGCAATCTCGCCACCCGTTTTGGGTCGAAGGATGCGCCCCAACCGTTGGGCCTCCTCTTGCCGGGAGCCGAACGTACCCGATACCTGGATGAGCACATTGGCGTCCGGCAGATCGAGGGCGAAGTTGCCCACCTTCGACAAGATCAAGTGACGCAGTTCCGCGCGGCGAAACCGGTTGTAGAGATCTTCCCGCTCAGCACTAACCGTCTGGCCGGTGATAAGCGGAATGCCGAAGCGTTTGGCCATCAGGCGCAGCTGCTTCAGGTACTGGCCGATCACCAGGACGCGCTTGCCCTGGTAGCGCTCCAGGAGCGAAGCCACGACGTCATCCTTGGCCGGGTTTTCGCTAGCGATGCGATACTTGTTGCGCCACTCGGCCACGGCGTACTCCATCCGCAGCGGCTCGGGCAGAGCCACGCGGACTTCGTTGCAGGCAGCCTCGGCGATCCACCCGCGCGTCTCCAGCTGGCGCCAGGGCACGTCGTATTTCTTCGGTCCGATCAGGCTGAAGACATCGCCCTCGCGACCATCCTCGCGCACGAGTGTAGCCGTCAAGCCCAGCCGGCGCCGTGCTTGGATCTGCGCCGTCACGCGAAACACCGGAGCCGGCAAGAGATGCACTTCGTCGTAGATGATCAGGCCCCAATCATGCTGGTCGAACAGCTTGAAGTGAGGAAACTCCTCTTTCTTGTCCGGGCGGTGCGTCAGGATCTGGTAGGTCGCCAGCGTGACCGGGGCGATCTCCTTGCACTCGCCGGTGTACTCGGCCACCTGGTCCTCCTGGAGGTCGGTCTTGTCGAGGATTTCCCGATGCCACTGCTTGACGGCGGTAATACTGGTCGTGAGCACGAGCGTCGAGCGCTGCATCTGCGCCATGGCGGCGATGCCGACGATGGTCTTGCCTGCCCCACAGGGCAGCACCACCACGCCGCTGCCGCCGCGCACATCGCCGCTGGCATAGAAAATGTCGGCCGCTTCGCGCTGGTAATCACGAACCAGGAACGGCAGTCCCGAGGCCGCGATACTGCGCAAGTGGGTCGGCAACGACGCCCCTTCGGTGTAGCCGGCCAGGTCCTCGGCCGGGTAGCCGACGGTGATCAGGCTCTGTTTGAGGACACCGCGAAACGCCGGCTCGACCTCGAAGCTGACCTCGTCGAGCCGTTCGCCCAGGTATTGACGCACTTTCGGCTGGCGTGCCAGCTCTTCCAGGAGCGGCCGATCCTGACAGACCAGCCGCAGCTTGTCGCCGGCGCGCTCCAGTAGTACCCGGCCATACCGGCTGACGATTTCGGTGAGATCGGGTGGTAAGTTGTTGGGCAGTGGAAACTTGCTATAGCGCCGCAGCACGTCGACCATCGCCTCGGCGGTCAGGCCGGCAGCGGCGGCGTTCCACAACGACAGCGAGGTAAGCCGATACGTGTGGATGTGTTCCGGACTCTTCTCCAACTCGGCAAAGGGAGCCAAGGCATCGCGGGCTTCGGCGTACTTGGGGTTATCCACCTCGACGAGGACTGAGCGATCCCCCTGGACAATGAGCGGATTGCTGGGATCGTAATTCATTATCACGCAAATCCTTAGGGCAAGTGCCAGCTTCGGCTCCGCAACCGCAACACTGAAGTTTAGTAGCTTGGCGCCAGCCATGCAAGATGAAGTCTTGGCTGGCCCACAAGGCTTCCGCTTCCGGCACAGCGACCAGTTTGGGGTTACGATTGGCCCGCGGGCGTGACAAAATGGCCTGATCCCAGGCTCGCCTCCCTTGAGCGCGGCTGATGAGGGAGTGTCCGTTCGCCCTTGTGAGGAAGCATGCCATGACCAAGGTTCCAACTCCGGCTCAACGCTCATTCCCCGCGCCTTCGCCTTCCCATTCCTGCGGCGTCTCCAGCGCGATTACCTATGGTCTGCTAACT
>JBGQLF010001432.1:0-2963 GCA_041499985.1 Gemmataceae bacterium | reverse complement strand
TGGAGGATCAGCTGATGCAGCGTAACATACCGATTTACCGTCCTACGATGGAAGATTTAGAGCAAGATCTTGCAACTCTCGAATACTTGCGGAGTCAAGCGTGTCCGTCATCGTCAGCGACACCTCGCCCCTCCGAGCATTAGGTCATTTAGGCCTTCTCGATCTGCTACGTGTGATCTACGGCCAGCTCTTGGTGCCACCCGCAGTCGCTCAGGAACTATTGCATCCTCCGCGCCGACTGCCAGTGGTAGATGCATCGCAGCTGCCGTTTGTGCGAATCCAGACTCCGCAGGATCAGAACCGTGTGCAGCAATTTCGGCATACGCTCGACCTTGACGAATGGGAGGCCCTCGCACTGGCGCTGGAAGTACAAGCGAAGGTAGTCTTGATTGATGAGGCGGCAGGCCGTGCCATGGCCACCAAACTCGGGTTGCAGCCGGTAGGAGTACTGGGCATTCTTTTGGAGTCCAAACGGCGAGGCCTAATCCATGCCATTCGCCCCTTGATTGAGCGATTGGAGAATGAAATCCGCTTCTTCATCTCGTCCAGAATCCGTGCGCGCGTGCTTCGGCTGGCGGGGGAATAGAACCTCGGAAAACGGGACATGACTGACGTCCGCTTGATCACCCTTGACCCCGGCCATTTTCACGCCGCGCTCGTCCAGAAAGGAATGTACGCCAGCGTGGCCCAGCAGGTGCACGTCTACGCCCCTTTCGGCGCCGACCTACTGGCCCACCTCAACCGCATCCTCGGCTTCAACGCTCGCAACGAACAGCCCACAGCTTGGCAGCTCGAAGTGCACGCTGGACCCGACTTTCTGGAGCGCATGCTCCGCGAACGACCCGGCAATGTCGTGATCCTCTCCGGCCGCAACCGCAGCAAGATCGATTATATCCTGGCCGCGGTGGAAGCCGGCCTTCACGTACTCGCCGATAAGCCCTGGATCATCGCCGCCGCCGATCTGCCGAAGCTCGAGGCCGCGCTCGAGAAGGCCGAGGAACAGGGACAGATCGCCTACGACATCATGACCGAGCGCTACGAGATTTCGTCCATGTTGCAGAGGGAATTTGTGCAGGACAGCGAAATCTTCGGCACCATCCTTGCTGGCACCGCATCCGACCCCGGTGTGTTGATGGAGAGCAAGCATTATCTGATCAAGATGGTGGCGGGGATGCCTCTGCGCCGACCCGCGTGGTTCTTCGATATCCAGCAACAGGGAGAAGGCCTGACCGATGTCGGCACCCACCTTGTCGACCTCGTCCCCTGGATGCTGTTTCCCGCCCAGCCCCTCGCCTATCGAACCGACCTGCGCATCCAGAGCGCCAGGCATTGGCCGACGGTTTTGAGCCAAAATGACTTCAAGCGTGTCACCGGCGAAGCGGAATTCCCATCGTACCTCGCCTCCTCGGTCCGGCAGGATCAGCTCGACTATTGTTGTAATACGAGCATTGGCTACACGCTCCGGGGTATTCACGTGACGCTGAACATCCTCTGGGATGTGGAAGCCGTCGCGGGGGCCGGCGACACGCACCTAAGCATTTTCCGCGGTAGCCGTTCGTGCGTGGAAGTGCGCCAGGGCAAGGAGCAGGATTATCGGCCGGAATTGTATGTCATTCCCAATCAGCCGGTCGAACAGGGCACGGTGCTCGATGCGGTACGGCGGAAACTGCTTGCTCTCCAGAACCGCTTTCCGGGGGTCGCCGTCGAGGATCTGGGACGCGAGCTGTGGATTACCATTCCGCAAGAATACCGTGTCGGCCACGAGGCCCATTTTGCCCAGGTCGCCAACCAGTTCTTGCAGTATCTCCGCAACCCCAACGCTCTGCCTGCCTGGGAAAAACCGAACATGCTGGCCAAGTATTACCTCACGACCGCGGGCGTCGCCGCTTGTCACCCACTCGCCTAGTTTGCTATGATCGGCCAACGCGAAGACGACAACATGGCCCTGCCGCGAGGTCCTCATGAGCAATCCAGTCGATCCTGCCAGGACCGCACCGGAGCAAGAGGCGCTGCCCAGCGACCCGGACGCGCAGGCCCCCGCCGACGAGTACCCGTCCCACATCGGCCGTTACCGTGTCGAGAGGCTCCTGGGTGAGGGCGGTTTCGCCCGAGTCTACCTGGCCCACGACGACGAGTTGCACCGGCCCGTGGCCATCAAGGTGCCGCATCGCCGGCGCATTGCGCAGCCGGAAGATGTGGAAAGCTACGTGACCGAAGCCCGTGTCCTGGCCAACCTGGACCACCCGCATATCGTCCCGGTTCATGATGTGGGCCGCACCGAGGACGGCCTGTGCTTCGTCGTCTCGAAATTCATCCGGGGCAGCGATCTGAAAAAGAAGATGAAGGATGCCCGGCCGAGTGCCACCGAGTCGGCGGAGCTGGTGGCGACCGTAGCCGAGGCCCTGCATTATGCCCACTGCAAGGGACTGGTCCACCGGGACATCAAGCCGGGCAACATCCTCCTCGACCCCAACGGCAAACCCCACGTAGCCGATTTCGGCCTGGCGTTGCAAGAGGAGGGTTTCGGCAAGGGGGCCCGGTTCACTGGGACGCCTGCTTACATGAGCCCGGAACAGGCTCGTGGGGAAGGGCATCGGGTGGATGGTCGATCGGACATTTTCAGCCTGGGCGTGGTCTTCTATGAACTCCTGACCGGACGCCAACCCTTTCGTGCCGACTCCAAGGATGAACTGCTGGAGCAGATCACGACGTTGGAGCCACGACCGCTCCGGCAAATCGATGAGCGACTCCCAAAGGAACTGGAGCGGATTTGCTTCAGGGCGCTGTCCAAGCGGGCCGCCGAGCGCTACCTGACGGCGACGGACATGGCCGACGATCTGCGGCATTTCCTGGCCGAGCAATCGGTCAGCCAGCAGCCGGTCGCCAGCAGTGAGGCCATCGGCTCACCCTCGGCCACGCCGATCTTGCAGCCCGCCTCGTAGGCGTAGCTCGAGAAGTCGTCG
>JBGQLF010001431.1:0-2966 GCA_041499985.1 Gemmataceae bacterium | reverse complement strand
CCCTTCTGGGTACAGGTTTCGGTTTCTCAGCTTCTATGCAGCGGCCGACGATCGCCCCCCTCGTCGGGGCCGGCAGCTGCGCCGGCACCGGCCCGGGCCCAGCCGTGTGGCCTCCCTGGGCCGCCAAGTGCCACGGACGGCTCCTCGGAGCTATGCTTGCGGCAGGGAGGACGCTGGCCTCCTCGCTGCGACCGCCTCTGCGGTCGCGGGAGGTGAGTGGGTCTGAAACCCATTCCGGAGATCCCCATGCCCCATTCCGATGTGACGATTCCGCGCGCCGCTGCCCGGGAAGAAAACGCCTCCGCGGCCGCGGGAGCGCCCCAACCGCCGGTGCTACCCGGGCCGCCCCCAGCCCCGGAGCTGGCCTCGATCCTGATCTTGTGCTGCAATCAGCTGGACTACACGCAGATGTGCCTGGACAGCGTCTTGCGCTATACCCGCTCGCCTTACGAGCTGATCGTGGTCGATAACGGCTCGCAGGGGTTGCACCGTCCCGGCCACGGGTGTCCTTGTGCCTGATCGTCAAGAATGAAGAAGCCAATCTGCCCGCTTGCCTGGGCTCCGCGGCCGACCTGGTGGACGAGATCGTCGTCGTGGACACCGGCTCGACCGATGCCACGCAAGCAGTAGCCGCGCGCTTCGGCGCCCGCGTGGTGGAATTCCTCTGGGTGGATAGCTTCGCCGCCGCGCGCAACGAGAGCGTGCGCCAGGCCCAGGGCGAATGGATCTTCTGGCTGGACGCCGACGACCGCCTCGACGAGGCCAACCGCGCCCGCCTACGCCAGCAATTCGCCGACCTGCCGCAGGCCAACCTGGCCTATGTGATGAAGTGCTTGTGCCTGCCCGATCCCGCCACCGGGACCGCGACGGTAGTCGATCACGTGAGGCTGTTCCGCAACCAGCCGGAGATTCGCTGGCGTTATCGGGTCCATGAGCAGATCTTGCCGGCCATCCGCCGCAGCGGCGGCGACGTGCGCTGGACCGACGTGGTCATCCAGCACACCGGCTATCAAGACCCGGCCCTGCGCCGCCGCAAGCTGGAGCGCGATCTGCGGCTGTTGCGCCTGGAGCAGGCCGAGCAGCCCGACGACCCGTTCACGCTCTTCAACCTGGGCCAGGTCTACCACGAGCTCGGCCAGACGGCGGCCGCGTTGCCGCTGTGGCGGCGCAGCCTGGAGCACTCCGAGCCGGCCGATTCGATTGTGCGTAAGTTGTATGCCTTGCTCGCACAGGGGCACCGGCAGCTCGGGCAGCCCCGGGAAGCCGTGGCCGCTTGCCGGACCGGAAGAGTGTATTATCCGGACGACATCGAGCTGCTCTTCCAGGAGGGGCTGGGACGGCGCGAACTACGCGATTACCGCGGCGCCGAGCAGTGTCTGCGGCAGCTCTTGGAGACGCAGCCGGGAGAGCACTTTGGGAGTGTTGATACCGGCTTGCGCGGCTATAAGGCACACCACAACCTGGCGGTGCTCTACCACGAGCAAGGCCGCTCGGTCGAGGCGGAAGTACAGTGGCAGGCGGCGCTGGCGGAGCGTGGCGATTTCCTGCCGGCGCGGCTGGGCCTGGGCGAACTGTACCTGGGACAACAGCGTTGGGACCGAGTCGAGGAAATCGCGCAGCGGCTGGAGAACCAAAGCCAAGGCAGCGTGGAGGCGGCGGTGCTGCGCGCCCGCAGCTGCCTGGCGCGGCACGAGTTCGCCGCCGCACGGCAGTTGCTGGAGGAGACGATCGCGCGGGCACCCGAGGTCTTGTGGCCGCGGGTAGTCCACAGCCACGTCCGGTTGCAAGAGGGTCGCGACTGGGCCGCCGCGGAGCAGGCCTTGCGCGACATCTTGATCTTGGCCCCGAATCATGCCGAGGCCCGTCGCAACCTGGCGCTGCTCTTGCAGCAACAAGGTCTTGCTCGTTAGGCGTCAGGGTAGGGATACGTGAAATTGAGAATTGGTGGAAACTGGGCTCCCCAGGAGTCGCCTCCTGGGGCGACCCGGCCCGGGTGCTTCCCTGTGGCGCTACTCAAGTAGGATGCAGGGAAGAACGGAAAGTGGGAAAGGGAACGCAGCTGCCTCACGCATCATGCCTGAGTCAGCTGCATTCCGTGGTCCTTCCCTTTTCACCCGTCCGTGCAACTTTGGTTACGTCCACTCCGATTCGCAGCGTTCGTAGGAGGGCTGATCACCTCAGGGTACAGGTTCTGGTCGCCGGCTTCGGATCCGAGAGGCTCCTCGGCGAGCCACCGGCCGATCCTCGGGTCGTGACACCGGGCCCGGTTGTACTGCAAGCCGGTCTCGCTGTCGAGGTCGCGCCCTGAGTACTGGTAGCGGTCGCCACGGGCGGCGGCGCGCTCCATCTGCTTAGAGTCAAAGCTTTCGTAGCTTTGGGTTTCGATTGCCAACACTTTTTCTTCCACTTTTCTGCTCCTTTTCCAATAAAGATAAATGTCGCCTTTATCGCTCCCTAGAAAATGGCCCGCGGCCCCTTTTTCTGTCTTTTTTTGTCCTTTTCCCGGGTCCTTACTCAACTATCACGGCAGTAACGTAGACCTGCAAAGGCTTCGTTGCTAGAACGACAATGAGCGGGTGTTTGAATACCTCAAGTGGCCTATCGCTCAGACGCATTTGAGAAACCCAGAGTCTTGTGTCTGTTGTGTACACATCAAATCTCGGTTCAGTGTTGGCGATTCCAACACCGCGAACCAAATAGGGCTTGCTTTCATTGAAGCCTGGAAATGCTAAACCGGTGAAGCGAAGGAATTGGTCTTCTGTTAGCTCGACAGCCGGTGCCGAGTCGAGCATCCGTTGAGCCTCTTCATTGCGATCCGGTTTCACATCATGAATGAACTCTTGGGGGAGTTCTTGCCACGGCAAGCGTAAGGCCTCCCGGTCGCCAGCGGATATCCAATCGCACCTAAACTGATCGTTTAGGGGAGATTCGTCCAATTCCCTGCGATAAGATCGACTGGCCAGACT
>JBGQLF010001430.1:0-2972 GCA_041499985.1 Gemmataceae bacterium | reverse complement strand
GTGAAGGTGTCGTGCCGCACCTGTCACATCGCGTTCGATAGCACCAACGACCAGTTTGGACTCGACTGGAATCGTTATGATCAATTCAAACGACGCCGGAATAACGGCCTCCTTCCCAATTACGCGATCGGCACGTCGATCTCCGGCATCCCCGGCCCGTTCATCCGCATCATGCCGCACGCGCTGGTGACGTACCGTAACTTCTGGCTTGACCAGAGTCCGAATCACCGGCCGACGAAGCTGTGGGAGTACAACGACTCACCGGGGGGATGGGCGCAGATCGGCCCGCCGTTGCCGTGACCAGACAATCCCATTCCCTCTGCCTGTTGTGCGGCAGAGGGGATGGGTTTTTTCAGCCGGTGTAGACCAAGAGCTCCCGAGGAGAAAACCTTCCTTGTGTTGATTGAAAAGCTACCCAAGCGCGCCTGCGCCGCCCGTAAAGGAATTTACTATTATGTCGATCCCAAGTTACTACTTTACGCTGTTCAAGAAATTCCAGGTCATCAATCACGTACCGACCCAATCAGTCCACGGCAGCCTTGGCGCCCCGACCGGTGGCTTCGATTTGAAGAATCCCAACTCCGTCTTTGGCAGTTCAAACACGGGCGCGCTGCTGGGCGCCAGTACCAACCCAGCGGACAGTCCACTCTGGGCAATCCTCAACTCGCGCGCCATGGGCAACCCAGGATTCAGCCCCGTCAACGTGGGCGGCAATACCTGGCCCACTATGCCGCCCTCCAACACGCCGGCCTGGAACGACTTCCAGGTGACTGCCTCGAACCCCAAGCTGGTCCAGGTCTTCGCGGACTGGATCGTGGCGGGTAAGGTAAAGGACGTACCCTCCGCCGTGCTTGCCACGGTGCCGCCGCCGGTCGCGGGCCAGCTCGATCCGGGAGTCGCTTTGTTCGTGTGCAGCGTGGCGGGGGACGACGGGACCCGGCCCGGCAACGTGCCCGCTAACTTCTGGGATACGTCGCTCATCTTCTTGGTCGATCCGGCTACCGGGAACACCGTGACGCCGAGCGAACTCGCAGGCGCCAGCGAATACTACTTGACGGCGGTGATCGGCAACCGGGGCACGGTGGGCGGAGGACGCTATCTGACTCCTCCTGTAGTGGAAGCAGCGGGATGGGTCATGGTATGGAACTCTGGCATGAGTCCGGCCGTGCAACTTCCCTCTCTTGCGAATCTTGATTTGAACTCCACGAGCGGCACCTACGATGTCTATCTCTTGAGGTCCGGGCAGTACGACGTGGTCGGATTTCGGCTCAATGTGCAGACCGTCTTCGACGGGTTGGTCAAAGCCGTAGGCACCAGTGGCATGAACCTAGGCGGGCTAACCCCCGAACAATGGGTCCACGCCCAGGGCGCACACCTGTGCGCAAAGGTCTTGATACGCACAGAAAACGAGGCGTTCCCGGTCTTGGGCGATACGCCGTTCACAAATCGGCGGCTCGCGCAGAAGAACTTGGCCCCCTTTGCCATCGACCTGACGGTTGCTTCACCGGATCCGAACATTGTCTGGAAGAACTTTGTCACAGGGGATGTGATCAAGTTCCTGCGTCATCCTGGCAACGGTGACGAACGATTGGGCAGGCATACGCTCACGTTCAGGACCCAGTTGCCTCCCGGGGCGGTACGTTTATACCTGGCGGTACCGCAACGAAGCTTCGCCCGCTGGTTCCAAAAAGAGGCAATGAACGGCTACAAGAAAGTGGACGAAACCGCTTTGCACGGGTTGAAAGCGCCGTTTCCCGAACATGTGCTTTTCGCAATCACGGGCAAGGAGAACTCCCTGGAGCTTCCCCCCCTCGGGGATGAGTTCTTGGCCCTTTCGCTCGGCATTGAATATAGCGTGAAGAAACTCAAGGCCGGGGCGCTCGGGCAGATCGTTGCCACGCAGAAGACCACCCTTCCGAAGATCGACAAGAAAAGGAAACTCATGAACGTCGAACAGGTCACCGTGGGAGGCTTCACGTTCAATTTGGAAGCGCATGATTGGCGCCTGGGTTCCAAACCGTAAAAGAAGCGGGGGCCAAAGACGACCTGGTTGAAGAGACTACAGGAGACTTGTCGCTGGAGAAGATGGAGCAGGAAGTCGCGGATGTGCTCGGCACCCAGTTGATCGGGTGTGCGACCGACCTGGCTACGGGACAGCCGACCGCCTTTGTGAGTGTAGCAGAGCCGCTCCCATTCTCCCCATTGTTGGTCGCGATCTTTTAGCCAAATGTCCGGGGCAGCACGGGCCTCGCTGGGGATGAGGAATCGGAATGGCTGGCCGACAGGCGACAGGCCGAGCAGGTATGCCAGGACTCAAAGCCAGAGGCCCAAGCTGCTTGTTTGCGGTAATCGGCGTTGGCGCAAACATAGTCCTCGACCACTAGTCTACCGAATTTGGAGAGACGAACGGCCCTTCCTCGGCGCCATGTCCATGGGAGCCGGGCTTGGCACCCCGTCGTGTTTCCTTTGGGGTCCAGTAGAGCCAGCACGGTTCGCATGTACGGATAGCGCCTGGGCTTCAGAATGGATCAGCGACGCGCTCTCCGCACGGTTAACCCAACCTTGGCACACATCCGTGGAAATCGGAGAGATGCCGAGATTCCCTTGCTTCCGCACGCCAGCGCGGGAAAATCGGCGCAGTTTCGATCCCCTGCACCCAACGAGGTGTCTTATGCCTCGGCAGCTCGTCTGTCCGCATGGCCATCGGTGGGAGCTCGACATCGCCGCGAAGGCTGACGGTTCCCACACGTCCACGGTGTGTCCCATATGCTCTGCTCGCCCCGTGGCCCCGAATCCCCGGACTGAGGCCTTCGTGCCGGAGCATCCGAGACGCCTAGCCCGGATTGCGCACCGTCTCTCGAAAGAAAGAGCCTCGCGCAGTATCTAAGCTGTGTGTACCAAGCAACTTAGACCCCTGCGGAGGCTTTTGTCCATGAACAACGAGTGCCCTGAACACCTTACCTTCTGGAACC
>JBGQLF010001429.1:0-2975 GCA_041499985.1 Gemmataceae bacterium | reverse complement strand
GCGCGATCAAGCGTCTATCGGCTTGCGCGACCAAGCTCCAACCATCGGCACGAAACTGACCACCGTGTTCGATTCCGCAACCTCGGTCTGGATCCGGTCCGAGAGCGTATCGAAGTCGCCCAGTGCATGGAGGCTAACGTTGTGCTGCTGGGCCAAGGGCATCAGGCTGTTGAGCAGGTCAGTTATCAATCGTGTAAGGTCTGGATCGCTTCCCATCGGCGTCTCCATGAGCATGGTCGGAGCAGGCAGGCCGACTTGCTGGAAGATGCGGTATAAAGCCGGCCCCATCTCCGGATTCACCCCGGAGCGCAGGCAAGTCAGGTGGATCGCAGAAAGGACGCTGGACCAAAGGGGCAACTGCGCGCCCATGGCAAGAAGTGGAGCCCATGTGGGCTCCTGGAAGGCTAGAACTCCGCCGGGGCGAACCAACTTAGATAAAGACCTAAGGACAGAAACGGGGTCAGGAAGAAACATCAGGATGAAGCGACCGACTGCGGCGTCGAAGGGTCGGCCGCTGGCGATTTGATTCGCATCCGTTTGGGTGAAGCTCACGTTGTGCAATCCTGCCTCGGCCACTCGAGCCTTGGCCCGTGCGATCGAACTCGCGTCGCGTTCGATGCCCACCACTTCGCCCGAGGGGCCAACCAGCCGCGCCGCGAGCATGGCTACGTCGCCGACACCGGAACCGAGATCGAGGATCCGCTGGCCGGGGCCAATCCCGGCGTCACGAAATAGCCGCTCGGTGACCGGAGCAATGCGCGCAGCCTGCCGAATCAGGCGGTCGTGCTCGGCGTTGGTGTAGCCCAGCGCGTAATCAGAAGCGGCACCGCTGGCCGTTAGATTAGAAGTTGTTACCATGTTTGCTCTCCTGTGGATTCTACTTTGGAGCAGCTTCGGCTGCATACCAGATTGCCATCTTCTGCGCTTTACGCCGGCTCGACTGCAGCGCTTCCCGCGTCAACCGAAGTCTGTCGCGTCCAGATCACCGGCTCGACCGGGCATACCAGGAGCAACCAGCTCAGCACGCCAACCATGCAGAATGCCGCGGCAACGGCGAAGGCCCAGACAAAGTGCCCGGTACGGTCCAGGATCAGGCCAGTCACTGCAGACGCAAGCGCGCCGGAAGAGTTTCCGAAGGCACACTGCAACCCTGTCCATCGGCCCGAAGCTAGCGGGCCGGCCAGGGTCTGGGTAACTGGCCAGATGCTCGACATGGTCAAGCCACACGACCCACCTGCTAACAACAGCAATCCTACCGAGAGAGTAGGGCCGACCACAGAACTGGCGAGGAGGAATCCGCCCGTGCCAATCAACCCTGCAACCATGAATGTCATGTGTACTCTGGTTCGAGTGCTACCGGCGGCGATCCAGAGATCGGCAAGCCGGCCGCATAAGACCGAGCACACGGCCTGCGACAGAAAGACGGCACCGCCAATCTTGGCCATTGCGTCCATCGAGAAATGGCGTTCGCGGACCAGGTAGAACGGCAGCCATGCAATCAGGAAGTAGAGTGAGTAGGCGTTGCAGAACAAGCCGATGAACGATCCCCACGCCGACCGCTGCCCCAGGATTTCGGAAGTGCTTGGCGCAGGCCCTACGTGCCTTGCACGCACAAGGCCCGGTCCGCGCGGCATCCACCGGAACCAGGGCACGAGCCAGAGAAGGCTGACGAGGCCGAGGATGATGAAGAACGATCGCCACCCAAACCGCGCCATCACGATTCCACCCAGGAGTATCCCGAAGGCGGGTCCGCAGGCCAGCCCGGATGCAATCACCGAGTTGGCAAAGCCCCGATGAGATTCCGGAAAATATTGTGCCAGAATCCTCGAATAAGAAGGATAGGCGACTGACTCCCCGATGCCGAGAATGAGGCGCACCACCAGCAGGGCGACAAATCCATGCAAGAATCCAGTGGTACTGGTAGCCACGGACCAGAGGAAAAAGCCAATCGCCATTACCCAATTGACATTGAATCGATCGACCAGCCAGCCGGACAGAATTTGGAACAATCCGTAGGTCCAGAAAAATGACGACAGCAGAATTCCCAGTTGTGATCCGGAAAGGCTGAGCTCGTCTTTTATGAGGGGCGCGGCGATCGAGAGATTGCCTCGATCAATGTAGTTGATGAATACGGAGAATACCATCAGGGCAAGCACGACCCACAGTGTCCCCGGGAGCGTCTTGCCGTCGGCCGTTGGGTTTGTTGTCATAGAGCACGCTCCTGTTTTCTTCATCAAACGATTCCCTTTGCGGCTCGCCCGATAGCTGCAGGACCTGACGAATCGCGAGACCTAAGGCCGATCAAAGAAAGACAACACCTCGTATTGGAATCGCCGGTGATCCTTCTCGAGCATCAGCACGTGGCCTCCATCGGGAAGAAGAACGTAACGTTTATCATGCGTCTTGAGTTGAGAGTAGAAGGGCAAGAGATCTTCTTCCTTGGCGGCGAAATCCTTCTCCCCATGAATAATCATGGTGGGCACGGTAATCCGAGCAGGGTCGAGGATGGGCAGGTTTGCCCACTCCACGAAAACGTTCGGCCTTTGCGGGTCCATCTGCAGGCCCACCTTGACACTTTCTTCAACCACGTCCTCTTCAAACTGGCCTTGTACAAAATCGCTGCGGAAGTCTGCTTCGGTGGTGGCGCGGTATCGAGGGAGAGGCTGCCCTCCGTTCTCAATTCTCTTCCTGTTGAATTCCCGGAACTCCGCTGTCCCTTTCCACATGCCTGCATAAAAGACCCACTTGGCTACTTTCTCTGGATGCTCCATCACAAAAACTCCGGTTCTCTGGGTGCCTGCGGAGCAGCCGAGCAAGTTGACTTTCGCCACCCCTCTCAACTTCGTGATGTACTCGACGGCAGCGGCAATGTCGGCAGCGGCGGAATGGGAGTCGAGCCAGTCGTTGGCGGTTTTGTCAGAATGCCCATAGCCGTGAATGTCGATGGCCCAGACGTCGTGGCCGCCCCGGGCAAG
>JBGQLF010001428.1:0-2977 GCA_041499985.1 Gemmataceae bacterium | reverse complement strand
CTGTGGAGCACTGGTCTGTCGTGTTGCCGATCCTGGTGACCGAATGCGGCTTGTCGGTTCCGCCGTCCCACGCCGCGGTGCAACAATGGGTCTTCGATAGCGGCAACACTGGGGAGGCCTTTGCCTGGCGGCAGCACTTGCTGGCTGTGGGCCTCGATTCCAACGTGCAGCGTGCTCGGGGTCTGATCGCTCTCACCAGCGCCGTCGGGGGCAAGGAATACCTGCCGATCCGCCAGGCGGATCTCTGGTTGGTGAGTAACCTTGCCGTGTTCTCGGGCACACCCTGGCGTCTTCCACTCCAACATGGCATTCCTTTCCGCGACGTGCCAACGCGGCCCGATCCGCACTACCATCGCCCCTTGATTGGGATGCGCACATTACGCCGCGCCGGCCTCAAGGTCGAGCTCGACTTTGCCCACGGCAGCGTCTCGGTTTGGACGCCGGACAACTCCGGGTAATCGCCTGCGTGAAGGTGAGGAGAAAAGGGGTCGGGAGTCTTTGTTAGATAGTAACGACCCCTTTTATAGTTTTATGGGCCACAACAGAAACTAGCTGGCCGGACGCGCGTCCAGCGCCCGCCTCCGCCCAGGGGCTGGCATCCGGGCGCGCGTGGCATCCGCTTCTACTTGGCCCATGTCTCGGCCGCCTTTTCCAGTTCGCCCAGTAGATGCTTGAAGTCTTCGCGCGGCCGCAACGAGTCAAGGTCGGAGTCCTTCTTCAAGTGGTCGATCCGCTCCACGGCCTTGAAATAGCCGGCCGTGTGGGCCTGGGCCAGCAGGTTGACGGCGTGGGCAGCATATTGCCCGGCCAGCTGGTCCTGATCGCCCGTGGACAGCCGGGCATCCTGGCGCACCGTCACCGAGGAGAGCGCAAAGACGCAGGCCGCGTTATAGAGGATGAACCCCGGAGTCGATGTCTGGCTCGCCAGCGCCGTCGCCTCCGCGGTCGCCTGGGCATGCTCGCCCAGCTGAGCCAGTCCCACGGCCCGTTGCAGACCCCAACGGCCGCGGTTCTTGCCGTCGTCCAGTTCCAGGGCCTTGTCCCACTCCTGGCGTGCCTCCTCGTGACGCGCCAGCCGGGTCAAAGCGGTCGCCCGGCCTTCGTGGACATGACTCAGGCATTCGCGGGCGTGAGCGTGGCTCGGCTCGCGCTGGAGCACGGCCTGATGCGTGCGGAACGATTGATCGAGCCATTCGAGAGCGGCTGGCGGATTGCTGGTCTTCAGAAGATGGCCAAGCCGGCCATAGCTCTTGCCGAGATCTACCGCGTAGACGGTAACACTGGCGTGCGCTTCGGCCAGGGGTTTGTTGATGGCCAGCCCCTTTTGGTAGGCCAACTCCGCCTCGGCCGGCCGATTGGTTTGGTGATACAAAGCACCCAGGTTGTGGTAGCTGTGGGCCAGCTTGCTCTTGTAGTCGTTGACCGTGGGGTGCGTCTGGACCAGTTTCTCCCGCATTTCCAGAGCTTGTTTGTAGAATGCCTCGGCCTCCTTCGGCCGTTTCATGGCGGTATAGAGGAGGGCCAGGTTGTTGTAGACGTAGGCTTGTTTGCTCGCATATTGGGGAGTGGAGGGGTTCGAGCGAGCCAGTTCGTCCCACAGAGCCAGGGACCGGCGGAGTTCTTCTTCGGACTCTTTCCGCCTCTGGGATTCAAACAACCAAACCCCCAGGTTCAGGTGCACGTCGGCCAGGCCGCTTTGATAGTCGCTAACGGTAGGGTACTTCTGGACTAGCTCCTTCCTGAGGTCCAAGGACTTGCCCAACTCGGCGCGCGCCTGCTCCAACTGGTTGTTGTGCTTGTACCAGTGGCCTCTGCTGTCGTGGCTGTGGGCCAGGTCCGCTTGATAGCTGGCGTCGGCCGGGTACGCCTGGACCAGCTCTTGGCGGACGCTTAAAGCCTTAGTCAAGTCTTCCTCTGCCTGGGCCGGCCGTCCAGTTAGGAGGTACAACATGCCCCGGCCACTATAGCTTGTGCCCAGACCCTGCCGGTAGGCGGGTATAGAGGGATGCTCGCGAGCCAGCCGAGCGAAGATTTCCAGGGCCTGTTGATAGAACTGGACCGCATCCTGTGGGGAAGCGATTTGCTGCGTCATGGCCCCGAGCCGTACGTAGGCCTGCGCTTGTTCCACAAGGATGTCTGGATCGTCGCTCCGCTGGCGCACAAACTCCTCATGGAACCGTACCGCCGACTGGAGCAACTCCTTGCGTAACTCCTCCAGGTCCTGATCGGCCAGGCGCGGGTTCGTACTCACTTTGGTGCAGAATTCGTCCACGGCCCGGCGAGCCAGCAGCAGGTTCTCCGTAGCCTGGTTCCTGGCCTGGCGCTCGCGCTGGTTGGCAGCCGTCAACAGCCAGGTTGTGGCAGCCAAGCTAACCGTGGCTACCAACACCGTGGCTGCCGCGGCAATGACGAAGGTACGGTGCCGGCCCAACCAACGCCGGGTCCGTACCGTCCACGGCTCGCGCCAGGCGCTGACCGGTTCGTCGGCCAGCCAGTGTTCCAAGTCGGCCGCGACATCCAGCGCCGTGGCATAACGCTGCTCCGGCTTGTGGGCCATCGCCTTCAGGCAGACCGCTTCCAGGGCACGCGGGATGTCCTTCTTCCGATGCCGGGGCGGAGGGAAATCCCCGCGCTGGACCCGGTCCAGAATTTCGGCCACGTGACGGCCCTGGAAAGGAGGTTGACCGGTCAGGAGCGCATACAGCGTCGCGCCCAAGCTGTGTATGTCGCTGGCTGGGCCCAGAAGGTCCCACCGTCCCTCGGCTTGCTCCGGGCTCATGTAGGCCGGCGTGCCGAGCACAGCTCCGAGTTGCGTATCTGCCGGGCCGTCCTGGGAGGACGGCTGGGACGGCTCCGGCGCGACGGGCAGTTCCGGCACGGAGCCGGCCACCGATTTCGCCAATCCCCAATCGAGGAGTAGGGTTTCCCCGTACGGGCCCAGTAAGATGTTGCTCGGCTTGATGTCCCGGTGAACGAT
>JBGQLF010001427.1:0-2981 GCA_041499985.1 Gemmataceae bacterium | reverse complement strand
CCACCTCGGTCGCTTTGTCGCCCTGCCCCTTGGTGGCCTTGCGGTGCTTGGCTTGAACGGGAGAGATTGCGTAGGAACAAAACGCATCGAGCAGTTCGGCGACACCCAGATCCTTCTTGGCGGAGGTGCACAAGATCGGAATGACCGTGCCGGAAGCAAGCGCTTTCGGCAGGACCGCCGTCAACTCGTCGGCGCTGACGCTGCCTTCGACGAGGTATTTCTCCATGATGGCATCGTCGCATTCGACGATGGCATCCACGAGCTTGGAGCGTGCCTGCGCCAGATCTACCAGACAGCCAGCGGGCGCTTGGTCCGGGGGATTGAGGACGCTGACCACGCCACTAAACTGGGCGCCCTGGCCCAGGGGGGCATTGAAGAGGACACAGCCCTTGCCGAAGGTCTCGCGAATCGTGTGCAACAGCGCCTCGAAGCGGATATTGTCGGCATCCATCTTGTTGATGACGAGCATGCGGGCCAATCCTCGCCGGCCGGCTTCGTTGAACATGCGCCGCGTGTTCACTTCGATGCCACTGGGCGCGGACAGGACGATGGCCGCCGTTTCCACGGCATTGAGGGCCTCCAGAGCAGCTCCGACGAAGTCCGGGTACCCGGGAGTGTCGAGCAGATTGAGCTTCTTCCCTTTGTGTTCGAGGTGGAGGACGCTCGTGTCGATGGAAAACCGACGTTTTTTCTCTTCATCATCGTAATCAGAAACACTGCTGCCCTCGTCCACGCTGCCGCGCCGATCCACCGCTTTGGCCTGAAACAAGAGAGTATCCGCCAACGACGTCTTGCCAGCCGCCCCGTGCCCCATCAGCGCGATGTTGCGAATGTCATCCACACGATACTTGGCCATGAAATCCTCCCTATCAGAACTCAGGGATCAGGGATCAGGACTCAGGGATCAGGACTTAGCACCGAGTCCTGATCCCAGGTCCGTGATCCCTGAGTTCAGCATGTTCAAGACTGTTGGCAAATCGAGCCGGCCCTCATAAAGGGCCCGGCCGATGATGCAGCCGGCCAGACCGAGGCGGGCTAGCCGGCAGATATCCTCCATTGTCGTTACGCCGCCCGAGGCAATCACAGGCAGCGACACCGCGTGGGCGAGCTCGGCCACTCCCTCCAGGTCCGGCCCGTCCAACATGCCGTCCCGGCGAATGTCGGTGTAGACCAGGGCCGCCAGGGGTAAGGCCGCGCACTGACGAGCAAGGTCCAGGACCGAGCAGTCGGACAGTTCGAGCCAGCCATTGGTCGCCACCCGGCCTTGCTTGGCGTCAATCCCGAGCACGACCTTACCGGGAAACCGCCGGCAAATCTCTTCAAACCAGGCGCGCTCCTTGAGGGCGCGCGTCCCGAGCACCACCCGCTCGATGCCCCAGGCCAGGACCTCGGCAATGTCCGTCTCCGTTCGAAGACCGCCACCCAGCTGGCAGGGGACGCCGGTCGCGGCCAAGATCTGCCGCACGCTGGCGCCGTTGACGGGATGTCCCTCTTTGGCGCCGTCGAGGTCAACGATATGCAGATAGCGGGCGCCTTGGCGGACCCAGGTACAGGCCAAGGCGGCAGGGTCGCTACCGAAGACCGTTTCCTGGGCATAATCGCCTTGCCGAAGCCGAACGCACTGTCCGCCCCGCAGGTCGATGGCCGGGAGAATGAGCACCTTCGCCGCCCTGGTATTGAGTAAGCCGACGGAACAGCATCCAAGTCCAGAATTCATGGAATTCTAGGCGCCTGGGGCCCAATTGCAAGCCTCTGTGAAGGCAGCCGCGACCGGGCGGGCCAAATGTGTCCGTCTCCGAATTCGTCCGAGGCATGGCATTTGCTCCTTTGTACCCAGATGGGACCGCCACCGCCGACGTCGCGGCGAGAGCGCGTCTTGTACGGATGCGCCGCCTCGCGGCGCGTCGTGACCACGATCTGTATCGCCCCGAGCGCCGAAAGGCAGGTAACTTGTCATGAACTCTTCTGCTGTCGAGACTGACCGCGATCTTGCGTCTGCTGTCGAAGCTGCGGTGCCGGCTGCCGGGCTGGAGCACTCAAGGGTGCAAGTGCGGAGTTCTGGCCTCACCGACCGCGGCCGGGTTCGGGAGACCAACGAGGACCAGTTCCTGATTGCGGTGCTGGCCAAGACCCTGCACATCCAGGAGTCCAGTCTGCCTCAAGCCAAGGTCCAACAAAGTCGGGAACAAGGCTTCCTGTTCGTGGTCGCCGACGGCATGGGCGGCCACGCCGGTGGCGAAGAGGCCAGCGCCCTGGCGATCGACTCGATCGGCAGCTTCGCGCTAGACACCCTCAAATGGTTCTTTGAGCTGGAGGGCAAGGAAGCAGATCAGTTGCTGACCGAGTTTCGCACCGCCCTGCTTCAGGCGGATGCCAAAATCTTCGCCGCGATGAAGCACCGCCCTGAGCTTGCGGGCATGGGGACGACCCTCACGATGGCCTACAGTTTAGGCGACGAGTTGTTTGTGGCCCACGTCGGGGATAGTCGCTGCTATCTCCTCCGCGAGGGCAAGCTCTATCGGCTGACGCGAGATCATACGATGGTGGAGGACATGATCCGCCAAGGGTACCTCCAACCCGAAGAGGCGGCCCGTCACCGTCTCCGGCACGTCATCACCAATGTGGTCGGCGGGACGGACCGCGGTGTCCAGGTTGAAGTGCACAAGCTGCACCTGGAGCCGGAGGATGTGGTGCTGCTCTGCACCGATGGGCTTACGGAGATGGTCCATGATGAGGACATTGCCAGGTTGCTGGAGAGCAATCCGGATTCGGCGATGGCGTGTCAAAGTCTAGTGGATCGGGCCAATGAACAATGCGGCCGGGATAACATTACCGTGATCGTGGCGCGCTACGAACGAGAGAGCTGAGGCTACGCTTGTCGCAGCCGCGAGGGAATGAGACTGTCTAGGAGTCCGTCCGAGTAATCACCCTCCTGTACCCCAGGATTGCCCAAATGCAGCTGGGCGAAGACAATAGTAGCT
>JBGQLF010001426.1:0-2983 GCA_041499985.1 Gemmataceae bacterium | reverse complement strand
GTGGGGCTGCTGTATGGGCCCAGCGGCTGCGGCAAGTCCTCGCTGGTGAAAGCGGGCTTGCTGCCCCGGTTGGCCGAACACGTCCTGCCGGTGTATGTGGAAGCCACCCCGGAAGACACGGAGGCCCGACTGCTTCATGGCCTCCGCAAGCGCTGCCCCAGCTTGCCCGAAGGTCTGCTCCTGGTCGAAGTGCTGGCCAGCCTGCGGCGCGGACGGGGACTGCCGGCAGGCAGGAAAGTCGTGCTCGTGCTCGATCAGTTCGAGCAATGGTTGCACGCCCCGCGGGAGGAGACCTACCCCGCGCTGGTCCAGGCCCTGCGCCAGTGCGATGGCCAACACGTCCAGTGCCTGCTGCTGGTCCGCGACGACTTCTGGATGGCCACGACCCGGTTCCTGCGCGACCTGGAAATCCGCCTCGTCGAAGGCGCCAATTCCGCGGCCGTGGACCTGTTCGAGCCACGCCACGCCCGCAAAGTGTTGGTGGCGTTCGGCCGCGCCTTTGGGGCCCTGCCGCAAGGCCAGGCGACCGCCGAACAAGAGCAGTTCCTCGACGAGGCGGTGGCCGGCCTGGCCCGGGAGGGCACGGTGATCCCGGTCCGCCTCAGCCTGTTCGCCGAGATGATCAAGGGCAAGCCCTGGACGCCAGCCACGCTTCACGAAGTCGGCGGCACCGAAGGGATCGGCGTCACCTTCCTCGAGGGAACGTTCAGCGCGGCGACTGCTCCCCCGGAGCACCGGCTGCACCAGCGGGCGGCGCGCGCGGTCCTCAAGGCACTGTTGCCGGAGCACGGGACCGACATCAAGGGCCTGCGGCGTAGCTGTGGAGATTTGTTGCTAGCCTCGGGCTATGCCCAACGGCCCCAAGACTTCGACGCGCTGCTCCACATCCTCGACGCCGAGCTGCGCCTGGTGACGCCGACCGATCCCGAGGGCGTGCCGGTCGCAGACCCCGAAGACGAGGTGCCGGCCGCGCCGGTGGCGGTGCCGGGGGAGCGCTACTACCAGCTGACGCACGACTATCTGGTGCCGGCGCTGCGGCAATGGCTGACGCGCAAGCAGCGCGAGACGCGGCGCGGGCGGATGCAACTGCTGCTGGCCGAGCGGGCCGCCTTGTGGGGCGCCAAGCAAGAGAGCCGGCAGCTGCCCGGCTGGTGGGAGTGGGCGAACCTGCTGGTACACACCCGCGACAAGGACCGGACAGCGCTCGAACGCCGGATGCTGCGCGCGGCCAGTCGGCGAAACTTGCTCCAGGCGGGCGTGCTGCTGCTGCTTCTGGGTGTGGTCGTTTGGGCCGGGATCGTCGTCTACCGCGGGCCTTTGCAAGCAGCGGCCCTGGTGCGGGAGCTAGCCTCGGCGGAGACCGCCCGTGTGCCTGAGATCATTGATAAGCTGGCCTCGTGTCGCCGCTGGGCCGACGATGACCTGAGGGAGATGGCCGACGGGTCCCCACCCGGCAGCAAGCAAAAGCTGCACGCCAGTTTGGCGCTGCTCCCCGTGGACCCCGACCAGAAGAGCTACCTATACGAGCGCATGCTGGAGGCCGGCCACGAGGAATTCCCAATCATCTGCAACGCCTTACGGCCATACTCCCCGGAACTCGTACTGCAGTTGTGGCGCTTGCTGCAAATCGAAACCAAGGAGGACCGCTGGCTCCGGGCTGCGTGGGCCCTGGCCAATTACGACCCCGCTAACCCGGACTGGGAGCGCTTGGGCGTCGAGGTTGCGAATCAAATAGTCAAGGGACACCACCCACCGCGTAGTTCGGGGGGGGTTCGTCACCTCATGGAGCGCCTGATGCTCAGGATCCTGCGGGATCGCGACCGACCCGATTCCGAGCGCGTCTTGGCGGCCATCCAACTCTTTAGTGGCGATGACTTGGTAGTCAGACAGGAACAGCTGAAGGAGATTCTCCTTGATATCGAGGGAGCAGCCTATAAGCAACTCCTGGTCTATTTCATGGCGGACGCGCGACTCGCGACGGACGCGATCCAAACGGAACTGGACAAGGATCTCCCGCCCGACGCTTCCGAAACCGCTACGAAGCACCGGACCCATGCGGCGGTGGTGCTGCTCCAGCTCGATCAGCGGGACGAACACATTTGGCCCCTGCCTCGGGCCGGCCGCATCCTCTGGCCGATGCTACGCCAGAGTCCAGACCCCCGCTTGCGCAGCTATCTCATCCATCGCCTCAGCAGCGTCGGCCTCAATCCGGAGACGCTCCTCCAGCAATACCAGCACGAGCAGGACGTCTGGGCCAAGCGAGCGCTGTTGTTGAGCCTTGGCCAGTTCGCAGAGTTCAAGCTGCCGGCGCGACGGCCGCCGGTCCTGGTGGACGAGCTGCTACGCACGTACCGCGACGACCCGGATCGGGGCCTGCACGCGGCCGCGGATTGGCTGCTGCGTCTGGGCTGGGGACTGAAGGCCGAGATCCAGGATATCGACCGCCAACTGGCCGGGAAGCCGCCGGGCGCGCGGGAGTGGTACGTCAACGGCCAGGGACAGACTCTGGTGACGTTCCGCGGCCCGGTGGATTTCCGCATGGGCTCGCCGGGTGAGGAACCGGGCCGGCACGCGGAGGAAGCGTTGCATCCCAAGCGCATTCCGCGTTCCTTTGCCCTGGCCGCCAAGGAGGTGACGGTCGGACAGTTCCAGAAGTTTCTCAAGGACCATCCCGACATCACCTCCCGATGGGAAAGCGCGCTGCAAAAGTCCGGCCCGGAGGAGCCGATGGTGGGCGTGACCTGGTTCGAGGCGGCCCAGTATTGCCGCTGGCTGAGCGAGCAAGAGGGCATCCCGGAAGAGCAAATGTGCTACCCGAGTATCGCTCAGATCAAAGAGGGCATGACCCTGCCGGCCGATTACCTGGCGCGCACAGGCTATCGGCTGCCGACGGAGGCCGAGTGGGAATATGCCTGCCGGGCCGGTGCGGGCACGAGCCGCCACTACGGCGTCGCCGAGGAGCTGCTCGGGGACTATGCCTGGT
>JBGQLF010001425.1:0-3000 GCA_041499985.1 Gemmataceae bacterium | reverse complement strand
GTAGCTCCTCAACGGCGATGGGGATGCGGAATCACTTGGCAGCTACTATTGTCTTCGCCCAGCTGCATTTGGGCAATCCTGGGGTACAGGAGGGTGATTACTCGGACGGACTCCTAGAACGGGAAAAACGCTTGCTGCCCCTTGAGAACCAGTGCCATTAAGAAGAAACCCAGAGCAATTGTCAGCAACGGGGCCAACGTCGAAGGATAGCCCAGAAAACTGTACACTCCCGTGATCATCGGCCAAGCAGGCGGCGGAGGCTCGCGCCGGCCCATGGCCAGCTGCAACTCATACTCGTCCACCGGCGGTAGGTCTGCGAAGCGTGGGTCCTCCTTCGCGGACGGCGAAGACGGCGGCATCGGCTGGACCTCAATTCGTTCGTCCTCCTCTGCAAGCGCTAGAGGAGGGGGTGGCGGGGGAGGAGGCGGCGGCGGAGGCTCTGCCTCGTTCACGCCATAGATTCCCTGGGCGACCACGTCGGCAGGAAGTCCCGCACGCCAGTCAATCTCCGGAGGTGCTTCCAGGGGAGCAGCCTTCCACGGATCCGTCACGCCGCTGGGGGGCGGCCGCTTCGGCTTCTTGGATGACTGTTGCGCCCCGCGCCGTCGTTTGGGGGGTGGCGAAGCTTGCGGCGGCTCCTCCTCCTGCCTCTCCGGCGAGTCGATGCTCTCGGCGTCGGTTTCCGCTTCCTGTTCCTCCTCTTCCACCGGGCGTCGTTTGCCCAGTTTACGGCGATTGAGGACCCAGGCCAGGCGCCCAAGCAAGCGGGCGTAGAGCAACACTCCCGCGGACAGCGCCACGGGCACCGACAGCAGAATGGCGAATTGACTGCCGACGAACACGAGATAGACCAGGCCGGCACACGCAGACACCAGGAACCAGGTCACTGCGTAGAACGCCAGCGTGGTGCCGAAATGCTGTCCCAGCGGCTTCAGAATGCCCGGTTGGAGGATCACCCAGCGCGACGAGGCACTCAGGGACGATAACAGGGTAAGGGGCAGGATAAACCAGACGGAGCCGAGCGCCGCTAGCCGGATCACCCCCCCTGGCACGGTTAGGCCGTCCAGCACTAGGCTGACGGGGACGGCCCAGATCAAGACCAGCCAAGCGAGATACCAAGGCTTCCAAAGCCAATCCTGAAACGGCTCGTCGGGCCAAACGATCGAATCGCTCCCCGCCGCTGTCCCGATCAGCACCACCAGGAACGAGTGGGCGGCATAGCTGAAGGTCATCAACCCGATCAAGACCTGCATCGCAGTGAGCAGGAAGAACATCATCGACGTGCCGGCGGCTGAAACGTCCACACGTCACCTCATCTCGGACAGGGTCGCCATCACGACGATCCCGTGGCCAGCGCCCCTTCCTCCGCCAGCTTCCGAATATCCTGCGTGATGCGCATGGAGCAGAACTTCGGCCCACACATGGAGCAGAACTTGGCCGACTTGAAGACCTCCTGCGGCAAGGTTTCGTCGTGCATCGCTCGCGCCGTGTCCGGATCAAGCGATAGTTCGAACTGCCGATTCCAGTCGAACTCGAACCGCGCCTTGGACAGCTCATCATCGCGCTGGCGGGCGTTCTTCCGGCCTCGAGCGATATCGCCGGCGTGGGCAGCGATCTTGTACGCAATCACCCCCTGGCGCACGTCATCCTTGTTTGGCAGTCCCAGGTGCTCCTTCGGCGTGACGTAGCACAGCATCGCCGCCCCGGCTTCCGCCGCCAAGGCCGCGCCGATGGCCGAGGTGATATGATCGTAGCCCGGCGCCACATCCGTGACAAGCGGCCCCAGGACGTAAAAAGGGGCATCGTGGCACAGCTCGCGTTCTTTCTCCACATTCATTTTCACCAAGTGCATCGGAATGTGCCATGGTCCTTCGATCATGACCTGACAGTTGTGCTGCCACGCCTTCAGAGTCAGCTCTCCAAGCGTCTTGAGCTCCGCGAACTGGGCCGCGTCGTTGGCATCTGCCAGGCAGCCAGGCCGCAGGCCATCGCCGAGGCTGAAGGTGACATCATAGGCGTGCATGATCTCACACAGCTCGTCAAAGTGCGTATACCAGGGGTTCTGCTGCCGATGGGCAAGCATCCAGGCGCCCATGAGCGATCCACCTCGGCTGACGATGCCGGTGATGCGCTGGCTGGTGAGCGGGAGGTACTCCTGGAGCACGCCCGCATGGATGGTCATGTAATCCACACCTTGCTTGGCCTGGTGCTCGACCATGTCGAGCATCATCCGCGGCGTGAGGTCTGCCGGGTCCTTCAGGGGTTGCACCAGCTGGTAAATCGGGACCGTGCCGATCGGCACGGGCGAGACATCGAGGATTGCCTGGCGGATGGCGTCGATGTCGCCACCGGTGGACAGGTCCATGACCGTGTCGGCGCCGAGATGCACAGCGGTGTGCAACTTTTCCAGCTCGTCGTCAACCTTGCTGGTGACGGCGGAATTGCCGATGTTGGCATTGATCTTGCACTTGCTGGCAACGCCGATGCCCATCGGCTCCAGGCGCTTTTGCAAATGGACCGTGTTCGCCGGGATAACCATACGGCCACGGGCCACTTCATTGCGGATCAACTCCGCGTCCAGGTCCTCGCGTTCGGCGACAAAGCGCATCTCCGCCGTGATGACGCCGTTGCGAGCAGCTTCGAGCTGTGTCATGACGATCCTCCACGTTGGTTGGATGGGACCTGACAGGACCGCCGGCAAGGGAGGCAGAGAGAAGGACAAGCCAATCCGCGAGGAATTCGAGTCGCTTTCCCACGCCGGTATGAACCGGATCAGGTCCCAGGGTCTACTCTCAGCCCGCCCGCGGCGGACACCCCTAGCGATTTGCAGTGGATTGTATGCGCCCCACGGCCGCGGTCAAGCCGCTGCTGAGCAAGCGGCCAACGCGCCGTTGTGTCCAACCCCGTCTTCGCTCACAATGGAGCCAGGAACGCCCACCTAGACCAGCGCCGTTGCAGAACGGCCGTGGTGCAGGCGGCTCGCCTGCTGGTTGCCGCAGG
>JBGQLF010001424.1:0-3001 GCA_041499985.1 Gemmataceae bacterium | reverse complement strand
GCGCCTCTTCGGATGCCGTCGGGCCCGCACCCCAGCCAGGCAGCAAGAGGCCTGACTCCGGTGGCGCTGTCGGCAAACGGTCCAGCTCAAGAACCTCGTTCATCCGATACCTCCTGTAATCCCTGGGCCTCCTCGCTTCGCAGCAACCTTCCGGCCAAGGCAAGAACTCAACTGCGCTCCCCCGGTAGGGGGGGCGGCGAAGGTTTCGGGGCGACCCCAGGGGCCAAGCGCACACGAGGGGCCAGGGCAGGGGTGGGCTGTTCCTGAAGGACGCCCAGGATCTCTTGCAAGCGCTGGTCCAGGAGGTAGTGGAAGGTCCCCTCCTGGTCCACATCGCCCACCGGCAGGCCGGTGAGCAACTCGATCCCCTCGTCGATGGTCTCGATGGCCCAGACGTGGAAGCGACTCTCGCGAACGGCATCGATCACGTCGCGCCGCAGTACCAGGTGTCGGATGTTGGAGCGGGGGATGCACACGCCCTGCGTGCCGGTCAGCCCCTTAGTCTGACACACGTCTTTTTCCGGCGCTATTCCCGGGAGATCGATCTCCACAAGGTAAGCATCCGCTGTCTCGTGGAGGTCCAGCGGCAACCGCCAGCCGGTCCGGCCGGAGTTGGCCCAGGGGCGGTAGAATAGTTCCTCGAACATCTCGTCTACCTGGCGCTGCAAGTCGAGGAACGCGGTATCCAAGCGACGCAACAAGGTCAGCCCTCCCGAAGCGTACTTGCGAAACTTCCACCAGCCCGAAGCAGACGCAGTGCCATCATCCCGCAGGTCGCAGCAACTGTGCAGTCGTCTAGAGCAAATGCAAGGCCGACCTGCGGAAAAACGTGCCAGGACAGGATTACTGGAGAGCCGGGCCGCTTTACCCGCTGCGGAAAAAGGGATGACCTCTTGACTGGGAGGGGGAGGAGGTTGGATGGGAATTGATCCGGCTTCACCTTAGGACGCTCCTTCTCGTGCCGATTACGCAAACCTTGCCTCACTTCGGCTCGCTGGACGTGCGGAATCGTGGCAGCCTCTGTGCTAAACCGCACAGCCCTCCGGCCGCTGCGCTCATCGCCGAGCAGTCGAGGAGGAGGTCCTTTTGAGGAACGGCAAACGCATCGCGGGCCGTCCTTGTTCATCTGAGGGTAGGGCCGGCTTTCTTGAAGCCGGCATTGAATTTGCGGCTGACCGCCTCCGGCCCTAACGGGAGAGGTACTTTACGCAGGGTTTCTTTGGGCTCGGTGCCGACCGCGAAGGGCAAGAAGAGCATTCCGGGCTTGCTGACAGGGAGAAAGGCGATGCCTCTTCCCGAAGTAACAGAGCAGTCCACAGATGAATCCATCCCAACCGGCCTCCTCTTGGGGGAGCACCCAGACCCGGACCGCTCGCGTTTGACACCGGAGGAGATCTTCCAGGAGTACGCACCGCGGGTCTACCATTTGGCCCGCCGCCTGCTCGGCAATGCTGCCGATGCCGAGGATGTCACGCAGGACGTCTTCGTGCAGGTCGTCCGCAAGCTCCCAAGCTTCCGCGGTGAAGCCGCATTCTCGACCTGGCTGTATCGGGTCGTGGTCAACGCCGCCTTGGCCTATCGGCGCCAGCGGGCGGTTCGGGAAGAGCATCGCGTTCCTGATCCGCTGGAGGACTTTGGCGAGGACGGCAAGCATCGCGTTACCGTGCGGCGCTGGGAGATTCGGCCGGAGCAGGAAGCCATGAACAAGGAGACGCATCGGCTCATCGAAGAAGCCATCGCCAGGCTGCCCGAGATCTACCGCGCTGTATACGTGCTGGCGGACGTGGAAGAACTGCCCCATGCCGAGATCGTCAAAATGCTTGGCCTGAGCGTGCCAGCCGTGAAAAGCCGTTTGCACCGTGCACGTTTGCTCCTGCGAAAGATGTTGGCTCCGCACTTCGAGGAGGGAATGGCATGATCACTTGTCGCGACCTGGCCGAACTCCTTCTTGACTTCGTGGCGGACCAACTCTCCCGGGAACATCGTGGTCACGTTGAACTGCACCTGCGCTCTTGTTCATGCTGCGCTGCGTATGTCGAAAGCTATCGCTTGACCATCCAGTTGACTCGACAACTTCCCCGGTCCCCCTTGCCCGGGCAACTGGAGCAGCGTCTGCGGGCCATTCTGGAGGGAGATTGCAAGACGCAGGGAGTCCGGCAGCGCGAAGAGAGTCGACAAATTGAATCCAATTATTAACATCCTAATAGTCGGTCAACGTCTTGTGCGGGAAGGCCACGCGCAGGGCGTTCACGACGGCAAACACATCAATCACTTCCTGTAGGATCGCCCCGGCGACGGGCGGAAGACAACCTGCGGCGGCGATCGCCATCCCGACCAGGCTCAAGGCCATCCCACCGATGGCGCTCTGCAACAGAATGGAGCGGAGGCGACGGCTGATGTGCAAAAATTCATCGACCTTCTGGAGCGACGTGTCCAGGATCACCGCTCCCGCCGCTTCAGCGGTAATGTCGCTGTGCTGCCCGAATGCAAGGCCCACAGTGGCGGCGGTCAGTGCCGGAGCGTCGTTGATGCCGTCTCCCAGAAAGACCGTGTTTGCCCGCTGCGTTTCCGCGCGGACGATCTCCACCTTCTGCTCCGGCGTTTGGCCGGCATAGACCTTCTCGATGCCGACCTGTTCTGCCAAGTAACGCACTTCGGATTCGCGGTCCCCGGAGACGATCATCACGCGGTCGAAGCGGTGCTTCGGCCACAAATGGTGGACAAACGAGACCCCTTCGGAACGCGGCTGATCGCGGAAACGCAATGTCGCGGCATAGCGGCTGTCGATCGCGATCGCGCACTCCATGCCACCCCCGAGGGGCGGAAGTTCTTTCTCGAGCTGAGGCTGCTGTGCGACCAGTTGCTTCCGGCTCGTGACCTGAACCGTCCGCCCGGCGACCATCCCTCGGAGGCCCTCGCCGGGCGGTTCCCGGACTTCACTGGCATCCAGAAGCATCATCCCTTTACCCCGCGCCGCTTCCAGGACCGCTCCGGCCAACGG
>JBGQLF010001423.1:0-3004 GCA_041499985.1 Gemmataceae bacterium | reverse complement strand
CGCTACACGCTCGAAGAAGTAGTGAAGATGGCGACCCTCGGCCCGGCGGAACTCATCGACGAGGGCAAGGAACTCGGGTCCCTCTTGCCCGGCACGGTCGCCGATCTGACAATCTTTCGCGTGGTGGAAGGGCCGACCGTGCTGACCGACAGCGAAGGCAACAGCGAAACGGGCAAGTGGGACGTGGAGCCGGTGCACTGTATCCGTGCCGGCCAGGTGATCCGAAAGATGAAGACTTCGCCACGAAGCGAAGCGATCAAGCCATGAGTGGAACGATAACGACAACACCAAAGGAACCACCCGAACCCGGGGATCCGCATGAATCATCTCGAATCGCACCAGCCCTTCTCGCGGCGAGCATTCTTGAAGCAGTCGGTCAGCTCGGCCGCCGCGCTGGGAGCTGCCGCCTCACTCGCGGGTAGCGCGGAAGACGACTCGGCCCGCAAGACGAAGGTCATCGACTGCCATGCCCACTTGATGCACCGGAGCCGTTCGACCTGGGAAGCGGACGACCGCAACCTGATCGAGGCGGCCGACAAGCTGGGGATCGACCAATTCTGCTGTTCGACCCTCACCCCACATAAGCCGGCAACGGCGGAGGGATTTCGGGAATGCAACCGCTGGACGATGGACAGCATGCAGCGCTTTCGCGGCCGGGTGTTGGGCTATTGCTACGTCAACCCCGGCTTCAAGCAGGAGGCGCTGGACGAAATCAAACGCTGCATTGGAGATCGCGGCTTCATCGGCATCAAGCTCTATAACGAATACACCTGCACGGATCCGATTGTCTATCCCGTGGTCGAGTTGGCGATCGAGCTCGGCGTGCCGATTCTTCACCACGCCGGGCACCTGCACTATTTTCTAGAGGCCCAGCCCCATATTTCCGATGGCGGGCATCTTGCGGAACTCGGCCGCCGTTACCCGGAGGCCAAGCTGATCTGCGCACACATCTGCGGCGGCGGCGATTGGGAATGGACGATCCGAGCTTTGCGCCACGCGCCGAGCGTTTACCTGGACACCAGCGGCAGCGTGACCGATTCCGGCGTGGTGGAAATGGCTGCGCGGGTGCTGGGCGTGGACCGGCTATTATTCGGCTGCGACATGTCCATGACCGCTTCCGTGGGCCGAATGCGCGGCGCGAACTTGAGTACGCAAGATAAGGAGAAGATCCTGGGTGCGAACATGGCAAAGCTTCTGCGGAGGGGCCAACCATGATCTTTGACGTCAACGCCTACCTGGGGCCGTTCGCTTTCCGGCAGCTGCGTCACAATACGGCTCCATCCCTGCTGACTTTGATGGATAGCAAGAAGATCGACAAAGCGGTGGTCTCCAGTGCCAGCGCCATTACCTATCGCAACGCCCAATCCGGCAATGAGGAAGTGGCGGCGGAAGTGAAGCTCTATCGCGACCGGCTGATTCCATTTGCCGTCATCAATGCGGCCTACGCCGGCTGGCAACACGACCTGAAGACGTGCCACGAAGACCTGGGCATGAAGGGACTGCGCTTGTATCCCAAGTGGCATCGTTACAGTTTGGCGAGCGAACGCTGCCTGGAGTTGATCCACGCGGCGACGGAACGCGGCCTGGTCGTTTCCATTCCCATTCGCGTGGAGGACAACCGCCAGCGCAGCTGGCTCGTGGATGTGCCCGATGTGCCCTTGGGGGAGATTGTCGCTCTGTTGAAGGCTTGTCCGAAGGCGCGGTTCATTCTGGTGAATGGTCTCGACTATGTGAATTCACCGCTGGGTCGCAAGGACAGCGGGCTGCCGAGCAATTATGCCATTGAGATTTCTCGGCTGAGCGCACTGTTGGCCGATGAAATCGGGCAGCTCGTCACGACCTTGGGAGCCGACCGGCTGATGTTCGGGACTGGGATGCCGTTCAGTTACCCGGACCCCGCTTTGGCGAAGTTGGAAGTGTTGAAGGCGAGCAACGAGGCCAAGGAAAAGATTGCAGGCCAAAACGCGGTGAAGTGGCTGGGAGAGGTGCGCTAACATGATCCTGAACGATTCACGCTGGCTGATGGCTCTACTACTGTTATTCAGTCTCCTGGGCGTTCCGGGGAGAAGCGGAGCGCAAGAGCAGAAAAAGGACTCGAACCACCCCGTCCTGGCGCAATTCATCGACCCCAACCGGGCCGCCGACTACGAAAGTGCGGTGCGGCGCGTGATGGCGCTGACCGAAGCAGAGATGCTCCAGCTCATCCCCACGAAAACCACCATTCTCTTTTGCGGCTGCCCCAATTGTGAAGGAGGACAACAGGAAAACCGGCAGTTCGCCTGGGGCATCGAACGCCCCTTCGAGCTGCGCTGTCGCTTCTGCGATCAGGTCTACCCGAGTGCCAAGTATCCGATGGACAAGACCGCCACGGGTGTCAATGCGCTCGGAGAGACGGTGACCTATCGCTATTACTTCGATGAGAAACGTGGCCGTGACTTCTGGTTCGAGGCCCATGCCGATCGCTTCCGTCGGGACTGGTTTGTGCAACAATGCCTGGCGCTGGCACGCGCCTACCAGGCCACGCGCAAGCCGGAATATGCCCGGCGTGCGGCGTTGATCCTCGACCGGTTCGCCGAGGCATATCCGCGGATGGCGGTACTGGCCCAGTGGCCCTATCGGCGGCGCGAGGTGGCCAAACCCACTCCGCCGTATCCTTATGCGGGCGGCAAGTGGGGCCGATGGATGCCGGAGGAGGTGCCCCAATCCTTGCCGGAAGCTTACGATTTCATCTACGACAGCGACGAACTCGACAAGTTGTCCCAACAGCGCCAGGTGAACGTCCGCCGCCGCATCGAGAACGACTTCTTCCGCGCCACCGTGGAGTACATGCTCACGTTCGCCAAAGAACCCGCGAGCGAACATCTCCACAATATGGCTCCCTCTTATGTCCGCAAGTTCATCGACATCGGCCGGGTGATCGGCGAGCCGGAATACGTCCACTGGGGGCATCGTTGGGTCGGTACCATGCTGCACGATCGCTTTTTCTACGACGGCATGTGGTGCG
>JBGQLF010001422.1:0-3012 GCA_041499985.1 Gemmataceae bacterium | reverse complement strand
GTCACCGGGGCCGCCAGCGGCCCGGCCCCATCGGTGTCGGGGTCCGTGATCGAGGTGAGGTGCGTGCCCGCACTATCGTAGCCGAGTTGCGTCACGCGCCCGGCGGGGTCCGTAAGCGAACTCACATGGCCCTGGCTGTTGTAGGCCAGTTGGGTGACGGCGCCATAGGGGTCGGTCACCGCTATCAAGTTGTTATTCGTATCGTACGTGTACGCCAACGTGTTGCCGTTGCGATCCACCGCGCTGGTTTCGTAGCCAAACCCGTTGAAGTTGATCGTGGTCCCATCCTTCAGAGTACGCACGTACGAGCCGTTGGCATTGTGCACCAGGGTCGAGAAATCGCCCGCGGGCGTCACGTAGTTGTTGCCACCGGCGCTCGCAAACCAGAGGCTGCGGCCGGCGCCAAGGTCCAAGACAACGCCCCCCGAGCTGGTCCGGATACGCTCCAGTCCCGCCAGCGACCAGCCCGTGCCCAAAGGGTCGTTCCGCAGATTGCCGGTGCTATAGGTGAACTTGCCGGTCACGGTGGTGGTGACCGGAGTGGCGTAGTTGGCAGTGACGTCGATCTGATAGCTGAAGCGGGCGCCGCTGAAGCTGAACCCGGTGTTCTGGAGCACCACCTGGAGGGTATCCCCCGGGTTCAACGAGGCCGTGTTGTAGTAGACCGTCGCTGCCACCGAGCCCTGAATGGTCAGCTTGGCGGTGACCGTGGGCGGCACCGGTTGGCTCGGGTCCAGTTGGTAGTGAACCAAGAAGCTGAGCGAGTTACCGATGGAGACGGCCGACGACTCGTACAAGAGCGTCAGGGCCGGGACGTTGGGGTTGTAGGCCGGCAACGTGTGCGTGACCTGGAGCTCGCCGGTGGCCAGACCGACGCCGTAGGAGGCATCAGGCCCGGCCATCGCTTGCTGGTCGGTAAGCTGATCCGGTGTCACCACGGTGGGCCAGGTGGCGGCCGTTGTCGGAGGTGTGGCGGTCCAGGCGGGCGAGTCGGTGCCCTCGATCTGGAAGGTGAGGACTTGCGTTTGGTGGCTGTTGTCGGTGTTCGTGGTCGTCAGCGTGATGGTATCGGTACGTGCAGCGCCGGTGAACGAAGCCCAGCTGAATTGCAGGCGATAGGTTCCCTGGCCGGTGACGCTGGTGGCGTCAGGCGCCTGGCTCAGGTCCCAGCTGTAGGTGGCGACGGTAGCGCCGGAGACCTGGGCCCGCAGGTCCATGCTCCAGGTAGAGAATTCGTGCTCGCTGATGCCAGGGGTCACGACGATCGCCTTGTTGGCATCGAGGACCCACAGGGGATCGGCGGAGTTGTTGAGATGCGGCCCGTGCTGCACTGGAGGCCGGAGCAGGGGCATGGTGTGAGGTGCGCCGCTCCCCGCGCCCGCCGAAAGTGCAGCGGCGCCCGCGGGTACAACGGGACTTGGGGGCGCAGCGGGGTTCGCTTCCATGCCGGCGGCGGCGCCGGCGGCTGCCGCGTCCAGGGCCTGCGGGCTGGCAGTGGCGCCAGTTGGCAAGGCGTCGCTGCTGGAGCTACTCAGCACCGCGGACGGAGTTTGGCCCGCATCGGGTGGTAATCCTGCGGCCGGGCTGCCTCCGCCCGCGGCCAGCGCGCTGTCGGTACCACTCAACGGCGACGGGGAGTGCCGCTTCGGTGGCAGATCGCCCGAAAAATCGGTGGCCGCCGCCACGAAGTCTTCAAACAGTTCCGGCTCTGGACCGGGACGGGTCGTCTTCGACTCCGGTCCGGAGGGGACACTGGCCGCGACCGTCAGCGGCGGCGTCGCCATCGAGGCCGGCGTCGCGGTGACTGTGACGTGGACCCCCAGGCTGGGAGCCGCCGCCGCTGCGGAAGCGATTCGGACCGCGTCCGGGCTCGCCGCTGTCTCGGCATGCGGGGCAGCAGGTGGCTGGGGCGGATCGATCAGGGTAATGGCCTGGGTGGTGGACCAGGGCGTCGGCGCGTTGCGTTCCTCCAACGGCTCCAGAGTCAGAATGGGCCGTGGTGACTTGGGCGTAGACGAGCGCCGTGAACGAGTGCGCAGCATAGATGCCTCCTCAAGAAGTGAGTCAAACGTACACCGAACATCAACAACGTGCAGGAAACCACCGAGGGGCAGAAAAGCCGGCCGGAGGGGAGGGACTGGCGCTCCCGATGCGGGTCGCATCGAGAGGAGTGAGGAGCGAGCGGCTGCGAAGGGGACGGGGCGAGGGGCATCCTGCCTGGGGCCGTCACCGCTGCTCTACCCTCTATAAGGGCCCGGAAAACGGGGCATTTTTCCAATGAGGAACTATTTTGCTCTAAAATAGTTGAGCAGTTGGGTGCGCCTTGTTGCCGTAGCGGAAAAGAAAGGCTCCCGCACGAACGGCGGTCCCCGTTTCTCCCGCTCCAAATTACCGAGAGAAGCGATCTACCGCAGTTTCGCCACTTCTCCAATGGGCCCCGCTGGCCCCTTTCGGCTGAACGGATGGACGGGACAGGTAGTGCCAATGGCCCTCGCACCACCTCTGGCCCAGAGCCAAGCACGCCAAGCGGTCCTTGTTCTTGCTGCCTTTCCTCCTTCCTTGGCGTTCTTGGCCTCTTGGCGCGAGAGGGTCCGAGCGCGGCGCCAGCCCCCTCCGGCTCCCAGGAAGCGGAAGGCAGCAGTCTTGACGTTGCACGCGGCGGGCCGGCACGCGGTAAAGGCTTGCCACAGTGCAACGCGTGCAACGACAGGCCCTCCAAACACGCAACTCCTTCGGAAGCAACAGTTTATCGTTTTCAATGTCGTTGCACGCCGCTTGCAACAAGTTCCGAGCAGGCTGCAACACCCTTCTGTGCGCCCCTGCCCCAAGGTCGCTTAGTGGACTGCCAGCCTGGTGGGCGTATTCGAATGGCGCCCCCCACAGAGCCTGAGAAGATCCGCGGAATAAACGCGAGCGCTACTTTGAAGCCGTGGGAAACCTCGATACAATAGAATGCTGTGAGCATGCCAGCGGACAAAGTCGTAGCGGAACAGCGCTGAAGAGGGGGGGGAG
>JBGQLF010001421.1:0-3017 GCA_041499985.1 Gemmataceae bacterium | reverse complement strand
GCCGGCTTCCGGAACGTAGGGACCGGTCGCCTCCAGGTCCGACGCGCGGTTGACGTTTGCCGCGTGCGCCTCCGAATGGCTCGTCGCTTCTGGAGATTGCCGCTCCTTGCTCGCTTGGCGCAACTGGCGGATGACGTGATCGAGCGAGGGCCCGTCGATGAGCTCCATGGCATAGAAGGAGGTGCCGTCCTCTTCGCCAGTGGCGTAGACCGGCACGATGTTGGTGTGATGCAGCTTGGCGGCAGCCTCGGCCTCGCGGCGAAAGCGTTGCACCGCCTTGGAGGTCAAGCCGAGTCCGCCGGAAAGCACCTTGAGCGCCACCTTTCGGTTGAGCGACACCTGGCGGGCTTCGTAGACGACACCCATGCCGCCGCGGCCCAGCTCTCGGACGATCTCGAAATCCCCCAGACGTTTGCCGACTAGGTCCCGCATGGCTGAAGAATCCTCCCTCGAACACGCGCCGCGCGCCGGTGGCGCTGTCGAAGTAGAACCCCGGAGCGGCCGCATGCAGGCGAGAAAGCCTATGCTACCCTACGGTGGTCGCTGCTAGCTGCGGAGGACATGATACGCCGGGTTGCTCTTCCGACCAGGCGGCGCGCGAGGGAGCCTGCCTCCGCTCGTGGAGCGCAGGTTACCAGGGGGGCTTTTCAGAAGGAGGATGAGGCAAGTTTCCGGGCCTCTTGGGCGTGGCAATCCTGGGGACCTCTGGCTCAGCCGCCTGGCAGGGCTTCCAGGTCGATGGCTTGCGGGTCGCTGCTCTGCCAGAGGCGGCGGGCCAGATCGAGGAAGCGCTTGCCCCGGCGTTTACAGCTCACCATGATGCTCGCCAGGATGCCATGCACCAGTGCCCCCCAGAGGGTCTTGTTGCAGCCGCCGACCTTGCGGGTGATCACGGTCGGCCGTAGCATCTGCTCGGCGTGGTTGTTCGTGGGCGGCACCTCGGGGTCGTGCAAGAAAGACAGCCACTCTCCGCGGTGGGCGCGAAGGTGGGTGTCGAGGCGGTCCAAGTCGGCGCTGAGGGTACGTCGGCTCAGGTTGGCATGGAGCCAATCATCCAGGTGGTCTTCGATGTCCTGGGTTCGTTGGGCGTAAGCCTTGGCGGTGTGCTCGTCGCGATGGGCGGCCAGCTCGATGGCCTCCTTGAGCAAGTCGCTCAAGGCTTCGAGGTGCTGTTGTTCTTTAGTGGGGACCGTGTCGCGGAGTTTCTTACAGCGACGGAGCAGATGACCGGTGCAGCGTCCCTTGGCGACTTCCAGGACGTCGTAGGTTTTCAGGCCATCGACCACGAGATAACCATCGAAGTCGGGGCCAAGGATGTCCTGGGGAACCGCATGGCCACGGGCGCCTGGGCCGGTACGGATGACATAGATGGTAGCCTGTTGGCTGCTGAACACCCACAGCCAGGCGTTGTGGCGACCGACGCGCCAGCCGGTTTCGTCGGCATGGACGACGTGACTTTGGCGGAGGGCTTCGATGAGGAGGTCGTAGGTCGGCTTGGCGAGGTCGGCCAGGCGTTGCTCGGCGCGGATGAACGCGGCGGGGCAGACTTTGAGCTGACCGTAGGTCCAGAGGAAATCGCAGATTTTGAGGTAACTGACGCCGAGGCGGTGTTTCATCTCGGCGGCCATGGTCGGGACGACGGGTCCCAGCGTATTGCCGGTGGCGCCAATGGCATCGGAGGTTTGCTCGGGATGCCGGCCTTACCAATACTGGCGGCAACATGGGCAGTAGCCAGTCTCGATGTTGAATTGGGTGACAATAAGCACGATGGGCGGCAAGTCGGTCTGGTACTGCACGACTTGGCTCTGGTCGTACAGGTGGACGTCGCACAGCGGGCATTTGTCGAGAGGAACCTCAATGACGCGGTCGATCTGCTCGGGCGTGGGTACGGGGCGGAGGTCCGCTTGATGACCCTGGCGACGACCGGGCTTCTTGGGATGCGGGGTGCTTTGCTCACGGCGAAAGGGATGGGCCTGGCGGTTCTGCTCACGCTCGCTTTGGCCGAGTTGCTCGCGCAGCTTGGCGACTTCATGTTCCGACTCGGCGATGTGACGGTCGCGTTGCTGGCAGCCGGCGCAGGCCGGGAGGGCAGGAGCCATGGGAACTCCTCAAGCAGTGGTTTCGGAAAGTCGTCAACTGTCGGCTTGGAGATGCTCGATCCGAGGTGCACCCTTATCATAGCGTCCCTGACAAGAGGTCAGAGACAAATGCTGGTTCCTCAGGGGGCAATTCTAACGGGCGGCCGCGGTAACCATGTACGGTTCAGGCTGTGAACCATTACGGATCTTGATACCTGCTTCTTCCTTTTGAGATTAGCTTCGTCAAGCCGAGGACGGAACCTCGCACTGGCTTTCGCCGCACTGGATGGCCATAAGCTTTTGAAGGCGCTCGAGCAACTCTTCCTCGGCGATCGGGGTCCAGGCATATTCCCCCAGATCCTTGAAGCTGCCTTCGCTGCTGAAAGTTGCCATGGGCGTGGCGCTGACGGTCAGCACTCCTAGCGTCTGTCCCCGGCTAAGCAGCTCAAAGGCACGGACTTCTCGGACATCTTCGAGTCCCAACAGGCCGGGCAGGCAGAGCGATGGCCCATCGGTCACGAGCACTTCCTGGTCAAAAAGCAGCGGCGGGCGCGCCGGATCGCGGAAGAGCACGCGGATCTGGAAGGGACAGAGCGCCGCCATCCCCGCCTTGCGACTGGCGACCACGAAGCCAGGCCGCAAACGGCGGGTGCCGTCCCGGCCCGGTAGGTGATGGCTGAAGACCACCGCTCCCTGGGCGTCCTGATACAGATAGCGTGCCTCGACCAGGTAGAGGGAGCGCTGAAACTCCGCCTGGGAGATCCCCTGCACTTCGAGGCCGGCGAGGACCCGATCCCTGACCTGCCAGCGCACCGCACATCTTCCAAATGGCCGCGGCCATGCTGGCGGGACTATCGTCACCAGGGCTTCGTGGGCCAGGAGCTGCGAGCTGGTCAGATGCAGCGCAACGACTCGACTCGAGTGGGGCAGACCTTCCTG
>JBGQLF010001420.1:0-3019 GCA_041499985.1 Gemmataceae bacterium | reverse complement strand
GAAGTCCGGTCGAGCGTCTGAATCAACACCGCTACCACGACAACTGGCTTCACAACCTTCTGGTGTCCGCTTCCCTCGCTGGTTAGCGCCACCGAATGACCTCTCCCCAGAATCAGGTATGATCAGTCTTTTTGTCCTTCGGTTCACGGTCGTGGACTCGAGGCCTGGATCTTGAGGGCTTGCTCGCGGTCGGCCTGGGCCAGGTCCTGCTTTCCCAGCGCCGCATAGCAAACGGCACGGCCTTCGTACAGCTTGGGGTCTCGTGGCTCCCGCTCGATGGCGGCGGTGTAATCCGCGGCGGCTTCCTCGTAGCGCGCCAGCATCCGGTGCGCTTCCGCACGCAGGGATCGGGCGGCGCCATCGTGGGGTGTCTTCTCCAGGCACCGGCTGGCGTCGGCCACGGCCTCGTCCCAGCGTCGCAAGCGGAGTGCGGCCTGACAGCGCTCCAGCAGCGCCGCCTCGAAGTCCGGCCGAAAGGCTACCGCCGCGGTCAAATGGGCGTGGGCCAGCTCGGAGTTCCCTTCGCGGAGGAGTTCCCGGCCGAGGCGGTAGTGGGCGTCCGGGTTGAACGGGTTGACGTATAGGTCCACCGCGGCTTGGCTACGCTGGTACTCCGCCATCGCCTTGCGGTCGGCGGCGAGCTCGACGCCGACCACGTCAACCACGAGCGGCGCCGTGGAAGCGACGTCCTGTGACTTGGCTGGCGGGTAAGGCTCCGCTTCCCAGTCGAGGCCCAGTTCGCCCAGCTCGCGGCGCAGGCGGCGCAGGTCCCAGACGTGAATCGTTAAGTTGTCGTGATCGGTGCCAATCAGTTGCGCGGCGTCGGCGTTGAAAGTCAGAAAGGGGAGGCGGCCCTGGTCGGCGGTGCTCAGTTCAGCCAGTTGCCGGCCTGTGGCGCGGTCCGACAGCCGGACGACTTCGCCAGCGTACTGGGCGTGCAGACTACCGTCTGCGGACACGCAGCCCCAGCCGAAGTTCCAGTCCTTTACCCCAACCCCCTCGCGCCACGAGCCGACCTCGAACCCGCGGGAGTTGGTGATCGACCATTTCCCGTCCGGGGTGATACCGATCGCCTGCACCTGGGAACGGGGGACGAGGTCTTTGACGTGTCTGCCCGTGCTCGCCTCCCAGACTTTGACCCCGTGACCAGCATGAGTCTGCGTGGCCACCCATCGCCCGTCCGGGCTGATGGCGATGCCGCGGACGTCGGAATGGGGGCCAAGCCGGACCGCCCGGTGGGGACGATCCGCGTGAAAGACAGCAGCACCGTTTCCCGTCGCCGCCGCCAGCACGCGCCCATCGCGGCTCAGGGCCATCCGCCTGTCCCAGGACGGCACGTCGAGCAGCCTCTGCGGAGGTCCGAGGCGAAGTCGGCCAGACTCCGAGGAATCGGCCCGTGCGGGCCAGCGCAGCAGGCCCGCCTGACCAAAAGTCAGCAGGTTTCCCGACGGCTCGAACGCCACCGTTCTCGTTTCGCCAATTTCAAGAAAAGCAACCTCGCGGCCGCTGGGGAGGTCCCACAGCCCGACGCCGGACTCCATGCCGACGGCCAGCAGACGGCCATCGGGGTGCAAGGATGGGAATTCGTATGCCTTGCCCTTTTCCGCCCGCAGGTCACGGACCAGAGTGCGATGGGCGTCGCCCGGCACACACTCCACTAAACGGAGCTTTGAACCGGCGCTTGCGTAGTAAAACAATCGGCCGTCCGGTGTCGTGTGCTGGAATCCCCACCAGGTTTCGGGGACCGTAAGCAGGAGCGTTCCCGTCTGGGCATGCCAGACCTTGACGCCGCCCCACCAGTCCGAAGCGCTGGTGAAAAGATCTCCACGGCGGTTGATCCCGAGATTTGGCGCACCCCCTTTCTGCGAGGTAATCACTTGCAGTTTCTGGCCGGTTGGAACGTCCCAGAGGTAGATCTCGTTATTGTTGCATCCCCCGGTCGCGATCGTTCGGCTGTCCGGGTACCAGGCGATCCCATGTACCGAGTCCGGGTGCTCCAGTTCGACCGGCGGCCGGTCTGTTCGCACATCGTAGACGAGGACGATCCGGCGCAACGACTGGCCGTATTTGCCTGCGTTGACAGCAAGTAGGTTTCCGTCCGGGGAGAATTGAGCTTCAATTGGTATATCGCCGCCAGTCTCTGGCCCGCGCAAGTCGCGCAGCAAGTGGCCTTCGGGCAGAAGGTATAGCCGTATGCTGCCGTCCAACCGCGCCACGGCGAGCATGCGCTCATCGCGCGTCAGCCTATAGTTCCCTAACGGGCCGGTCCCTGGAATCGTGCATGTGGGGCGGTCCGCGCCTAGTTTCCACCCCTCGATGCGGTGGTCGGAGCGCGCCAGCACCAGGAGTCCACTTTCAGCGAGAAGGATTCCGACCGGCTTGCCGTCGCCGGCCAGGTGGTAAACTTCCTGGTCGTCGGCGACGCGGCGGACACTGACACTGCCCTGCTGGTCGGACCGCGCATACCGCTCCATGCGGTCATCGACCCAGAGGGAAACGCCTCCGTCGTGGGGCCACCCCTCCCACCCCTTGTCCATCCATGGCATGGGTGGCCACACGCTTCCTTGTGGCCACCCCTCCCACTCCTTGACAAGGCGCACGTCCGGAAGAGTCAAGCAAGCGATGGCCAGGTTCCGCAGCTGCTGCCGTCGTTGGTCCTCTTCTTCGGCGGAGAGACCGAGTTCGGGGAGCAGCGCTTTGGCCTTCCGGATCGCCTCCAGGCTGGCGAAGCGCTGCCCCGGGCGGCGGCTGAAGCGGTTGGCATTCACCTCCGACGCGTAGGACGCGAACAGCTTGTGCTTGCCATCCCTCTCGGCGTCCTTCGCTTGACCGAGCGCGTCGTGGAGGCGCAGCGACATGAGGACGCCGCCGATGGCGGTTCCTGTGAGCAACAAGAGTAGCGCCGCGCTGAGCGTTGCCAGCACCGGATTGCGCCGGCACCAACGCCCGAAGCGCTCCGACGAGCTCACAGGCCGTGCCTGGATCGGCTCCCCGTTCTGCCAGCGCCGCAGCTCGTCCG
>JBGQLF010001419.1:0-3024 GCA_041499985.1 Gemmataceae bacterium | reverse complement strand
GTGGGGCAGGATTCCCATCCTGCCGGCATGCTGGCAGGATGGGAATCCTGCCCCACGAGGCCGCCCTCGGACGAACCGGTGCGACTCGGGATTGGGGCGGCCGTCTTGTTCACCAGGCCTTCCCGTTCATTTCCCGCCCAAGTCGAGCGCCAACAAGGCGTTTTCACTGCGCAGGAACAGCCGGCCGCCGGACAACACCGGCACCGTCCAGGTCAGCGTCTTCTTGTCGAAAATCTGGCACTGGCTGACCGGGGTGTACTCGTCCGGCGTGGCCTTGGCGAGGACCAGTTCGCCGTGATCGCCCAGGAGAAGGAGATGCTCGTCGGCGAGGACCAGGGAACCCCGGCCCAGGCCGATCTTGTCCCACTTGACCTTGCCCGTCTCGAACTCGACGCAGCGCAGCCGGTACTCGCTGAACCCGTACAGGTGCCCCTTGTAGAGTACCGACGTCGAGAAGTGGTTGTGCATCACCGTTGCCTTCCAGACCGTCTCCGGCTCGGCCTTGTCCGTCAGGCGGAAGACGGCTCCCCCGGTCCCATAGTTGGAGGAGACGAACACCTTGCCGTCCGCGTAGATAGGCGTCGCGATGTGGATGGCGGGTGTGGTCTTCCAGGGAAAGCGCCAGAGCAGCAGGCCATCCTTCGGCGACACGCCGACCACCCCGACCCCGGTGAAGAAGATAACCTGGAAAGCACCGCCGACCTCGGCCCAGACCGGACTGGCGTGACCAATCGGATCGTCCAGCGCCTGCCAAACGACGGCCCCATCCTTCTTGTCCAGAGCGCCGATCGACTTCCCCTTCGGCCCACCGAGGTTCACGTAGATGCGATCGCCTATGATGAGGGGGGAGCCGCAGTAGCCGTGCGTTGGGACACCTATACCGGCGATCTTGAGAAGGTCTTGCTGCCAGACCTTCTTCCCCGTCTTCGCCTCCAGGCAGAGCAGAGTGCCCGTCGCGCCCAGCGTGTAGACATGGTCGCCATCAACGGTGGGCGTCGCGCGGGGGCCGGTCCGCGAGAGCGGCATGCCTCCTCCCGTGAAGGTCGGGTGTGCGCTGTAGTCGCAGTCGTAGCGGTAGCGCCAGAGGTCCTTGCCGGTGACCGCGTCCAGGCAGAGGATGACCTCCTCGTTCTTCTCCTTGGTCTGGGTGAACACCCGACCGTCGGCGACGGCGAACGAGGCGAACCCGCCAGACAACTCGATCTTCCAGAGCTGCCGGGGTCCGTCCTTTGGCCACTCCTTCAGCAGGCCGGTCTCCCGCGAGATACCGTCCCGATGGGGTCCCCGCCAGTTGGGCCAATCCTCGGCCCTCGCCGGCTGCCCGGAGGATGTTGCGAGGAACGTAATCACGATCGTAACCAGTCGGATCGCACTGCCAAACCGCAAGAACATCAACGATCTCCTGTTTCGGATGGGGCGGGACTAGGTACCGCCCTGATACGTGCAAGACCAGGCTCTCAGGAGCCGGGTCAGCGGGCACGACTGTGATCGAAGTTGTCGAGCACGTCAAGGATCTTCTTGTCCTTCTCGTTTTTTCGGGCAGCGGCGGCTTCTTCAACGACGGCCCGAGGTCCTGGCCGCCACCGGGACCGGCAAGAAACCGCGCGAGAGTGAGGACTGACTCCGGTATAATGGCAGAATAGCTTGCAGCTCAGCCGCCAGTCCCCTCGGAGAAGGAGATGATAGAATCTATTGTATTCACCAACTTCAAGGCGTTGCGAAAGACCACCCTCCCGCTGGAGCCGTTCACCCTGCTCCTGGGGCCGAATGGTTCCGGCAAAACATCCGTTCTCCAAGCGCTCCGAGGCATTGGCGTTATTGCCGCTTCACAGGTGGGCATCCAACGACAAGATGCAGTCCAAGGTGGAATGGCCTGGGCCTCACTGCTGAGCGTCACCGCCGAGGATCGAAGTGCCGCGGTGGAGATCAAACTGCGCTTGCGGTTGAACAAGCAGGTCGTCGTTGCTACGTTCCAGTGGCATCAAAAAGCCGGAGAGGCGAGCAGTCAGTTCAGCTATGAGAATGGAAACAAAGTCCAGCAGGAAGACGCGAGGTCGACACTGGAGTGGCTCGGGCGGATGCAGATCTACGCACTGGACTCCTCCTTCATCGCCCAACCCGTCGCTGTTAACTCCGGGGTGAGTCTCCAACAGAACGGCGGCGGTCTGGCGGCAGTCCTCGACGACCTGAAGGACAACCATCCGGAGCGGTGGGATGCGCTGCTGGCCGAGATGTGCCACTGGCTCCCCGAGTACGACCACATCCTGTTCGATAAGCCCCAGCAAGGTCACAAAGGAATCGTACTGCGGACGAAGAAGGGGGGCCACCGGATTCCAGCGAAGGAATTGTCGCAGGGCACCCTGGTCGCTCTTGCCCTTTTGACATTGGCGTACTTGCCCAACCCGCCTTCGGTCGTTGGTCTGGAGGAGATCGACCGTGGCCTGCACCCACGCTTGCTACGACACCTCCAGGACGCACTGTACCGGCTCAGTTACCCGGAGAGCTGCGCGGAGACGCGCCCGCCCATCCAGGTCATCGCCACGACCCACTCCCCCTACCTGCTCGACTTGTACAGGGAGCACCCCGAGGAGGTGGTCCTGGCGCAGAAGGAAGGCCTGGAGGTGGGGATGAAGCGGCTGACGGACATTGAGCACTATGAAGAGATTTTGGGAGAATCGCCGCTCAGCGAGGTGTGGTACAGCGGTGTCCTGGGCGGCGCGTCGGTGAAACCATCAGCGCATGGAAAGGCACCAGCCCGATTCGATCTATTTTAAGATATTTAATATGTATTTATAACTTTTTGTGCTGTAGTGCTTGCCGTTTAGCTCAACCGACTTAGGAACGCCGATGCAATACCTTCGGTGCCCACCCCTCCAGCGCACTCCGTGACGACCCCTGCCGGCTTGTCCGGCAGGTGAAGCAGTTCGCCGGCTAGCAGTGGTGCCGTAGCCCTCCTCGACCCCTGCCAGCTCGTCCGGCAGGTGAAGCAGTTCCCAGGCTTCCAAAGCGGCCGAACTGCTTCAC
>JBGQLF010001418.1:0-3030 GCA_041499985.1 Gemmataceae bacterium | reverse complement strand
CAATTTGCCTTACAAGCCCGACGGCGCCAGCGAGGGATGCGGCCATCCCTCGCTGGCGCGTCGGGCTTAGCAGCACTACGAGGCGAAGAGTTCCTTCACAGGCTGCCCCCCATCGACGATCTTGATGGGCCGGCCCGCGGTACTCATATTCTCCTTGCGTGGGTTGATCTTGAGAGCCTGATAAAAACTACAGAACAAGTCCTCGACTCGGACCGGCCGCTCGCTCACGTTCATGCCATCGGCGCTGGTGGCGCCAATGACCTTGCCTCCCTTGATGCCGGCACCGGCCAGCGCGACACTGAACGCGCGGGGGAAGTGATCCCGACCCGTGCTCGGGTTGATGCGCGGTGTGCGGCCGAACTCGCCCATCCAGATCACCAGTGTCTTGTCGAGGCGGCCGCGTTCCTTCAGGTCGGCGACCAGGGCCGCGAAGGCCGGGTCGACGATCTCGGACAGGGAGCGAACGCGATCGAAATTCTCCTGGTGTGTGTCCCAGCCGTTGGACTCCACTTCGACGAACGTCACGCCTTGCTCGAGCAGGCGCCGCGCCAACAAGCAGCCCTGCCCGAAGGGAGTGCGGCCATAGCGGTCGCGAACGGCATCCTTTTCTTGGGTCACATCAAAGGCCTTCAGCCGCGGGCTCCGCACCATCTGCGAGGCATTGGCGTAGAGGGCGCGATGATCCGTCACGCGCCGTTCGCCACCTGATTCGGCGAAGTCTTGCTCGAGTCGCTCCAGCAGGTCCAGCCGACGGCCGAAACGCTTGTTATTCACGCTCTGAGGCAGTTGCACATTGTTCGGCATCTGCCGCGGATCCGCGACGAGGAACGGGGCCACGCTCATTCCCAGGAAGCCGGACCCCAGCGTCGTGTTCCGATTGCTGATGCTGACGAAATGCGGCAAATCAAACTCGGGCGGGCCGAGTTCCGCAGCCACGATAGAACCGAACGTCGGATGTTTCACTCCGCCTGCCGGCACGTAGCCGGTATGGAGCTGATACGCGGCGCGCAGGTGTTCGCCTTCTTTGTTCGTCATGGAGCGGATGACAGCGATCTCCTTCATCGCCGCTGCGACATGCTTCCACGGCTCGGCGATGTGGATGCCGTTCACCGCCGTCGCCAGCGATTTGGTCGGCCCCCCATTCGATGTGTCGGGTTTGGGGTCAAACGTTTCCAGCTGGCTTGGTCCGCCACGCATGAAGAGCAGGATGCAGGCCAGGCCCTGTTTGCGCAAGTCCTCGGCTCGCAGGGCAACGGCCTCCTTCCAACCCAGGATGCCGAGTCCGGCTGTGCCGAGGGCGAGACGACGCAAGAACGTGCGCCGGCTCAGGACGCCCTCGCGGTTCGTTTGCACGTGCATCAGAGATTGAAGCGTCATGGGATTCGGTCCTTTCAGCTCGGGCTCCCCGCATTCCGGAGGGGCGTTGGGTGAGGCTTCGACTAGTTGCCCTAGCGCCGCGTCTGGAACTCCGTGGAGTTGAGCAAGGCCCAAAGGATGTCTTCAAAGGCTTCGGCGCGGTTGCTGGTCTGGTCGATATAGGCGCGGCATTTCGTCAACTCACGGTCGGTCGGTTTGCGCGCGAGTGTGCGCAGATACAGCATGCGCAGGGCAGCGCCATTGTCGGGATAGGCCGACAGGATGCGGCCCAGCAAGTTCGTTCCCCTGGCCTGGATGCGCTGGTTCAGCAGCGGGTGGTTCATCAGCAGGAGCGCCTGCGGCACACTGCCCTCGACATCGTCCGCCTTGGAGGAAGGATCGAAATTGAATTCATCTTTGAAAAGGCCTTCCAGGCCCGGCCGAACGCCATACAGAATCGCCATGGGCGGCAGCCGCGCTCCTCCGGACGGCCCCCCCAGGTTGCCCAGCACACCAACCAGCGACTGCCACAGTGCATCGGCCGGCAGTCGCGATGGGTAGGCCCCGGCGAAGTGCAGATGCTGATCGGAGGATTCGCCCAGGCGGATCTGGCGTTGATACGTCTGGCTATTGAGGATTACGCGGAACATTTCCTTGATGTCGTAATGCGTCGCACGGAAAGAGGCCGCCAAACGTGTCAACACACTGGGGAGCACCACTTCTTTCATCGGCCCCATGTCGTCCACGGGTTGGCAGAACGACTGGCCCATCAGCTCTCCCCAGATGCGGTTGACGTACGCGGCCGCGAACCAGTAATTATTCGGGCTGACGATCGCCTCCGCCAACTCCCGTCGCCGCTCGTGATCATTCACGTTGTGCGGTGCCTCCTTGCCATCGAGAAAGCGCGGGTGGGTGATCGTCCCTGCCTTGGGATCCTCCTTGCTGGGCATCCGGTGCTCACCCTTCTCTTGGGAAGCCAGGGCCATGCCCACGGGACGCCCGGTCTCGCGCAAGATCCGTTGCGGCTGCAAGCGGACGAAGTAGGCAGCCAATTCATGAAACTGGGTCCGCTTCCACACATCGCTGGGATGGTCGTGGCACTGGGCGCACTGGATCTGGATTCCCAGGAAGATGCGTGACGTTTCCGCCGCCCGTTCATTGGCCGCATCGGGCCCCGTGTGCGAGGCCAGGAAAAAGGTGGCACCGTTCTTGCCCGGCTCGTCAGCGCGGGCGGACCCTTCTGCGGTAATCATGGCCCGGGCAATCTGGTTCCAGCCAGTACCCTTGCGGATCTCCTGTGTCAGCCACTCCTCAAAGGAGCGTGCGAGGAGCCTCCCGCGCGGGTCGGTGATGCGACTGGCGATCACCTCGCGCCAATAGCCGGCCCAATGCCGGGCGAACTCTTCACTCGCCAGGAGCTTGTCGATGAGCTTGGCCCGCTTGTGAGGATCATGATCGGCCAGGAATTCGGTCACATCCGCGGGCACCGGCAATTCGCCCGTCAGATCGAGCATGACGCGGCGAAGGAACTGCTCCTCCGTCGTCCTGAGGCTGGGCTGAATCTTGTCGGCGGCCAATTCGCGGGCCACCAAGCGATCGATCTCGGCGGATTGCGCCGGATTGCCTGGTGCTTTTTCCCACGCCATGCTGCTCAGTACGCCGGCTGCTTCCTTG
>JBGQLF010001417.1:0-3047 GCA_041499985.1 Gemmataceae bacterium | reverse complement strand
TGGCCGTGAAGGTCACCGACTGGCCGAGCCCCGACGGATCGAGCGAGGAGTTCACCGTCGTGGAGCTGCCGGCCTGGCTGATCTGACTTACCTGGAAGTTGCCGAAGTTGATCCCGCCGATGGTGAGGTTGGAGTTGGAAAGGAGGTCCAGATTAAACGGGTTGCCCGTGGTTTGATTCCAACCCGGCTGCACCACCTCGCGCACGTGATAGGAGCCCTGCCCCAGGTTGGTGAAGCTGTAGTTGCCACTGCTGTCGGTCGTGGTAAACTTCTCGCCGGGATCGAGCTTCTCGTTGCCATTGCTGTCCAGGTAAACCGTCCAGCCGGCCAAACCGGGTTCTCCCGCGTCTTGCTTGCCGTTGTTGTTGAGGTCGTTGAACACTTGCCCGCTGATGGTGGAGGGCAGGCAGCGCTCTTCCAAGTACACCACTTCCGGCCGGAAATGTCTCCTTCGAGGTTGAGATCGGTGCTCCCGCGTGCACGGGGAGAGTTGCGATTGGGGACGGACCAGGCGAAGCGACCAGGTATATCTCATTGTCGAGCCTCCTTCACAAAGACTGGAGAACCGCAGGGGTAGACGGAACCAGTTACTTACCGTTCAGCGGGCGATCCAAGAAACGTGTCCCGTCCCTGGGCGACCGCAGCCGAAGCCTTGCGGGTCCGTCCTTGATTAGACTTTGTCGATCCACTACACCAGTGAATTGCTCATTCACCGCGCTGAAATCAGTGGCGCGAAGGGCGACGCGAAGAGCAAAAAAGGGTCATTCCTCGCGAGCGTGTGTTCTTAAGAAACGATCGTGTGGCTCCTGAAGCGAGAAGGGGGGCAAGTGACGTCGTTGCAACTGCTCACACCGTCGGCGGCTGCCGACGGCGGCGGAGACCTCGACCTGGGCCAACAGGGCTGGTGCCTCGGCCTCCTCCAGCAGAGACATCCGTGTCGTTGCGAAACGGATCTTCTGAACGCAGGCAGCAGATGGCTAGCATACCCTCCCCGTGAAGCGATGACAGTAGAAATCTTGTGGAAAAATCCCGTAGGATCGACCAGGGCTACGAGAGGCGGTTCGCAAGTACGCGTGGCGGACCCGTAGCAGGCTGCTCTTCAGAAGCAAACCCGACTTGCGCGGCACTCTCTGAGCCCAAGAAGTCAGACCAGCCCGAGTATCGCTGAACAACGCTTTTTTGGAGTTGGCAGGGGCAGAGTTAGGGACGGTTGGGAGCATGAGAAGTCTTGGCTTCGGCCTGCACATAGTCGTCTTTCCCGCACAATCCACTCTTCGATAGAACAGCCTTGCATATGACGCAAGTGGCATGCCAAGCACTTCCTATTGGGATCGATTGGGATCGAAAAGCTGCTTCCAACGGGGACAGGAGCCGTGATTGCTGGGATCCTGTCCCCGTTGGCATAGGGCACTATTAACCCTCTGGAACCGCCAGATCGGTGTCGAAGACGGCATCCGCCATGCCGAGGCGCGCCAGCGAATCGCTCGGCGGCTGGCCACTTCGGCTGTCGAACAACCCATCTACTAACTGTGGATTCAAGTCCAACCTCGGTTGCAGGCTCACCCCGCGATCCGTCGGCCCGAGGAGGTTCGCAGGCCCTACGGTGACCGAAGCCTGTCCCGGGTCCTCTCCCGAGCCGAGGCTCGAAGCGGTGCCGCCCAGACTGAGGAACGCCGGAGTCAACTGAGAGAGCAGACCAGCCAGCGACTCAGTGTCGTTTACCCCCGGGTTGATTACCGGGTTGATCACCAGCGGTCCCCCCCAGCCGCCGGAACCGGACAGATTGAAATCGGCGATCCAGGTACCCCAGTTGCTCGAGATCGCATTCGTCGCATACTCATGGGCGGCCCAGAAGCTGGTGCCCGTCGAGGGGTCCACGCTGATGCCGCCGTATTGGCCCACCGAATACGGCGAACTCCCCGTGAAGTCGCTATAACCGCGGAGCCCTCCCTTGGCCAAAACGGGAGTTTCCATGCTACCGGCGGGATCGGCCACGGTACGTCCCGTGACGTACATGGACAGAAACTCACTCGTCGAGGACTCCAGGTAGGTCATACCCACGCCGCCGTTGGCAGCTATCTCGATGGCCGGATAATACGTGTACACCGCAGCCCCGGGATTGATCTCCCCTGACTGCGTCAGCAGCGGCGTCCCGCCGATGTTGAATTCATACCAGCGGGCATGGGCCACGCCTCCGGTCCCCACCGTCTGACTGGCCAGTAAACGGTTGCCCCGCAACGCCACGCTGAGCCGGCGCGTGTCGAACGTGAACAGCAGCGCGCTGCTGCCTTGCTGCGGCGCCGCCGGTGGATCGCCGTAGGCCGGCACCCCCACGGACACGTCTGTGAACGTCGGCGTGCCGCTGAGGGGGTTGCTCATGAGCGTCACCTGCATGGTGCTGCTCCCTCCGGGTCCGGCTAGGACAAACCACATCGGCCCACCCGCCGGTCCCCCCGGCAGGGAGCCATGCATCACGGCCGGTGTCAGGGCGAACTCGTTGGCCCGATTGACCACCAACGCGGTCAGGGTAGCGGGATTGCCATCCAGCACCGAGGGCTTGGCGATCGTCAGCACCTGCGTGTGATCGTACGTCGGCGTGGAGCCAAAGCTGGTGTACATGTTGAAGGTGACCACATAGGCATCGGCATTCCAGCCCAGGCGGGGGAAGTCGGCCACGGCCACCTGGCCGCCGCTCGTGATCTGTTGCAGGTTGATCGCCTGTTTCTCGCTGAAGCCCGCCGTCGGATCGGACGAATTCGAGACGGCCAGGAAGAAGGTCGAGGACATGGCATTGAAGTCGCGTTGCAGGACGCCGACGACAAAGCGACCGGCCTGCTCATCGTAGAGCGCTACCGGTTCAATGAGCGGCGAGCCGGTGCCAAAGAACGAACCCAGGGACTGCGAAAACACGAGGCTGCCGGCCTTGGTATAGAAGGCGAGTTGAGAATTGACGACCTCGACCAGGAAAGCGGGTCCGGCCGCGACCTGGGGATCGGGAGGCACGAACTGGCTGCTGTTGGGGAAATCCAGACCGGGGAAATTGGTGC
>JBGQLF010001416.1:0-3049 GCA_041499985.1 Gemmataceae bacterium | reverse complement strand
GCCCGTCGTTTTCGACGCCGTCCGGCGCCGCGGGCCCCTCCCGCCCGCCGGCCCCGGCCATCTCGCCCACCGCGAGGACCGCCGCCAGGTTGTCACTGGGGTGAGCGGGCTCCAGGGACAAATAGGTATCGTTATAATCTAGATAGCGGATCAGGAGTCCGTTGACGAAGGTGGCCCACTCCACGGTGCTGCGGCCACCGCCAAGCAGGCCTGCCCCAGGCTGTCCTTGGACGCGGAGGGCGCAGCGCCTGGCAATGGCAAAGGCATCGGCATCCATCGCCCCGACTGCGGTGGCCAGCGAGTCGATGAAACGCCGCTGGGCTTCGTGCACGACGGCTGCGGGCAGATCCTCGAACCGGAGCCGACTCGTGTATTCTGCCAAACGGTTCGCGAGTGGTTGCGACATCACGACCTCCTTGGGAGACGCGGATGGATCACACGGCCAGCGCTCCCACCATATCGAAAAACGCACGCTGGACAAGACGCCAGAGGGGCGTGCGTCAGGGTCGTATGCGCCGGTAGTCCGGCCCTTGGCTACGGTGCGAGGATTGCAGCAGCCTTGACAAGGCTGGGCCTCCGGGGTATCAGACCCGCGCCTGAGGGAAGATGCCTCGATCGAACGTGGCCTGGCCACCTAGGCTCTCCCGGCCTTGGCGCGAACCTGTTGAACGAGTCGCTTGCCAGCAAAGACCGGTGGAGAGCCCGTCCCTCTCGGAAAAGTCAATGAGGAGACCAAGATGTCGTTATTCCTCAGGTCGCTCGCTGTCGTGTTTGTCTTGGCCCTCGGAACAATGTTGACGGGAAGGGCACTTTGTGCGGCGTTGGATCTGCGTGCGTTCCGGAGGCGTTCGCTCGAAAACTTCATCGTCGCGGCGTTTCTCGGCACCGGTCTTTGGCTTCTGTTATTTGGCTGGGGTTCACACGTGGGCTTGCCAGCTCCCCGGATCGTGCCGCTGGTCGGAGCGTGTGGCGTTATCCTTGTCCTCGCAAGCGCGCTGCGGCGCCGTTTGGACTGGCTGCTGCCGCGCCCGCGCTTCTGGGAATGGCTGAACGCTTCCATCCCGTGCGCCATCGCACTTGTCTTGACCTTTCTGCCTTTCCTACTCGGCAATGGATTCGCCATCCATAACGAACCCTTTCCTTACATCAGTATGAGTGAATGGTTGCAAACACATGGCTTCGGGACGACCTGTCCCGACACTCCCGAGCAACCAATTACAGCCCTAGTGCAATGCTACCAAAGGACAAACTTGCGGATGGGCACGACGTTTTTGCTGGCGCTCACGCAGGTCTTGTTTCCCACGTACCGGGCCATGGAAGTGTTCTTACCGGTGGAGGCCTGGGGATTCCTCTTGAACCTGGGCGGTATCTTTCTGTTCTGCCGCTGGTGTTTCCGGGTTTCGGGATTCTATGCCAGCGTGGCCGTTTATGCTGCCGCCGTTACTTGTAATCCGTTTTACTTCGCCGTCGTGTACGGCTTTCTGCCCCAAGTCTATGGCACGGCCTTTCTGATGTGCCTCCTCGTCCTGATGTCCCGTGCTCGCTCCCGGATTCACTGGCGCCGAGAAATGAGTCTCAGCGTGGGCCTGGTCGCTGCTTCCCTGATCAGTGTCTATAGTGAGATGGCTCCCCTCATGGCGGTGCTCGGTGGTAGCTGGTTCTTCATGAGCCTGTATCGCGCACGGAAGGGAAACCAGTGGTTACGGCTGCTAGGATTCGCCGGCCTGAGCTTGCTAGCCATGTCGGCCCTCGCAAATATCGAATTGGTGCGAACCGCCCGTATGCTTCCGGGTCAGCTCCGAGCGGTCGTAGGCGGTCACTGGGCCTGGCCCCGGCAGGTTTTCTGGGCTTTCGCCATGGGTACCCATCCCTGGGTCTTCGGGAGTTGGGGACCGGATCAAGCTTGGACCCGGGCCCGTGCCGCAGGAACCCTGGCGGCGACCGGTCTCTTTCTGCTCGGTATCTGTCGGCCCTCCGTCCACAAGCGCGGCACCTTGATGCTAGTGGTGTTGGGTCTTCTCGGCTGCCTGGGAGCGTACTTCATGTTTGTGGCCCGGAATCCTTGGACGGGAGGGGTGGGACAAACCTGGTCGCTCCTCAAAGTGACCAAGTGGGCTTTTCCTCTGGTGCTTGTCGTCCAAGTCTCCGGACTCCAGTTCTTGACCCGGCGCTGGCCTTGGGCGCGCGCGTTGATCGTTCTGTTCGGTCTGCTCGTGATGGTCCGCTCGGTGCCTTATCATCACCGTAATGCCATGATCTCAACAGGTACCCTACGATGGATTCTGACAGCGGAGAAGCCGTTCAAGGCGATCCGGCAATTGGGCCAGCGCCTGGACGAATTGAGGTCGCAACGCCTGTATTTCGTCCACGAGGCAGAGGGCGTTTTCCCGCGCTGTCTCGTAGGTTATTTCCTCTATCCACGAACCTTCGTCAATGATTGGAAAAACTCCTGGCTCGCATCCCAAGCCGAGATTCCACCGGCTCTGCTTCATGGCGAGGGCAAGACGACCTACTTCATGTGCGGGCAGCCGCCTTTCGACACTCCCCAAGAGTGTTTGCCAGGAGGGTTCTCGGTTCTCGATCCAGCAGGTCCGGTGGTGTTCAAAGTGACCAATCCCGTGCGCGCGCTGGAGCAAGCGGCCGACGCCGGAAAGTTCTTCTGGCAAGGGCCAGAAGAGACAAAGCTGGAACTCTGGTCTCCGCGCGCAGGCAACGCCCTACTGACCTTTCGAGCCCAGGGGCAGCCGGGTCTGCCGGCAACAACGCTCCGCCACCTCCAGTTCAAGCTGCCCGATGGGTCCAAGAAAGAACTGTCGTTGTGCGAAGCCTCGGAGGAGACGCTTTCTTTCCCGATCCCAGAAGGAATCAGCCGTTTGGTCGTTTCGTACCCTGACCAGCCCACGTCGGATTCATTACCCAACGGCGGTGTTCGAAATGGTTTGGTGCGCCTGATGCATTTGCATCTCACCTTGGTCCAGGATTCGGCACGGGGCGAGCTCATCTCCTCACGCTAAATCAGCGTGCGTGAAGCCGCAGGATGGGCCCCACG
>JBGQLF010001415.1:0-3054 GCA_041499985.1 Gemmataceae bacterium | reverse complement strand
GTGAGACATGACCAGAATCTACAATACCAACTTGCCGGCTCATCTCCGGGCCCTCCAGGACGAAATTGAGGGCTATGCACGGGAATACGGGTTGGATTTCTATGATACTCTGTTCGAAGTTCTCGACGCTGAGGAATTGAACGAGGTCGCTGCCTATGGCGGCTTCCCAACGCGCTATCCGCACTGGTCTTTCGGCATGGCGTTTGAGCAGCTGAAGAAGAGTTACGATTACGGATTGTCGAAGATCTATGAGATGGTGATCAACAACGATCCGTGTTACGCCTATCTGATGCGCTCGAACCATGATCTGGATCAGAAGCTGGTGATGGCCCACGTGCTCGGACACTGTGATTTTTTCAAAAACAACGCTTATTTCGCTCATACCAGCCGCAAGATGATGGATGAAATGGCCAACCACGGCGCCCGGCTGCGCCGTTATGCCGAAAAGCATGGCGAGGACGACGTCGAGGTGTTTATGGACCGCTGCATGTCCATGGACGATCTGATCGACGTTCACTCGACCGCGATCCGCCGGCGCGAAGGTGTGTCGCGCTATGATTTCACTCCGGAGTCCGAAGAAGCAGACGATAGCACCAAGCCGACGCGCTTCAAGAGCAAGGGGTATATGGATGATTACATTAACCCCCGCAAGGCTCTGAAGAAGGAAGAAGAAGACCGTAAGAAGGCTCGGGAAGAAGCGGCCAAGAATTTTCCCGAACGGCCCGAGAAAGATGTCTTGCTGTTTCTCATCGAGCACGCACCGCTGAAGCCGTGGCAGCGCGATGTCCTGTCGATTATTCGGGATGAGGCTTATTACTTTGCGCCGCAGGGACAGACGAAGGTGCTCAACGAAGGGTGGGCGTCGTACTGGCATTCAACCATTATGACTCAAAAGTGTCTTCTTCCCTCGGAAGTGATCGACTACGCCGACCATCACTCCGGCACCATGGCCACCTATGGGGCGCGCCTCAACCCGTACAAGCTCGGTATCGAGCTCCTGCGCGATATTGAGCACCGCTGGAACACCGGCAAGTTCGGCAAGGAATACGACGAGTGCGACGATCTGGATAAACGGCGTCAGTGGGACAAGCAAGTGGGCCTGGGAAGGAAAAAAATATTCGAGGTCCGGCGGATTCATAACGATATTACTTTTATCGACACCTTCCTGACACCCGACTTTTGCCGCGAATACAAGATGTTTGCCTACGCCTTCCAGGATCAGACGGGGCAGTATGTGATCGAGTCACGCGAATTCGACAAGATCAAGCAGCGCCTTCTGTATAGTTTGACAAATTTCGGAAAACCCTGGATTTACGTGGTCGATGGCAATTATCATAATCGGGGGGAGCTGTTGCTCCGCCACGAGTTCAACGGCGTCGAATTGCGTCTGGATCAGGCGGCCGACACGCTTGCGAACATCCAGTTTGTCTGGAGCCGGCCGGTGCATTTGCAGACCGTCCTTGACAACAAGCCCACGTTGTTGTCGTTCAACGGCACCGACCACACAACCCGAACTCTAGGAGAGAGCGATGACCCTCGACGAGATAGTCCTGCAAAAACTTACTGATTGGCGGGCACCCAGCCAGGACCGCCATACCTGTTCCGTGGTGGACGAATCATCGGGCTGGGCGATCGCTTTCACGGTGGATCGTCATGACGACCTCAGCTCGGCGCTGTGGGAAGTGACCCTGCGGCGCACACGTGCAGCCGCCGACAGCAGTAGCGCCGCCCTGGAAGCGTGGGCCCATGCTGCCGCGGACCGAGTGACCGGCTTGCTGGAACCGCTGCGTGTTGTCGAGATCGATCGCCCACGCAGCGAGGCCCTGCTCCGCAGTGAAGATCCCAGCCGGCGCGGTGGCAATTTGTACTATTACGAGGTACTCCTTAAGAGCACACAAGAAGCCGTCATGCGCCGCTATCGCGCTCAACCCACGAACGGGCCCCGCGAGCAGATTCCCTTCACGCTGACACATGAAGCCCTGGCCAAGGTCACCTCTGATCTGGCCGCCGCCTCTTGATTTTTTCACCACGGCCCGGTTACCCGGTAACCGGGCTGTCCAGCCTTGTATCGCTGCCCGCATTGGCCTGACGTCCTTCTGCTTCTCCTCCTTCTCTTGGCGCATCGTCCGGTCCGCCCCGAGCGGGCTGCCTTGACGCATCCCAGCCATGTCGACTAAAAACCGGTCTGGTTCAAAACTGGGTAACAGATCCGTGGCGCAGGCGGCTCGCCTGCGCCACGGACCAGCAAGGATAGAGCAATGGCCACCGCAGGATGCAGTTGGTCCTTGTCGACTTCCGCTTGGTCCTGGCGTCTGCTCGCCGGCTTTCTGGTGCTCGCCACGGCCGGGGTGCGGGTAGTCTACCTGGCATCGGAGTGCCCCCTCGATCTGGCTCCGGATGAAGCTCATTACTGGGACTGGTCGCGTCACCTCGACTGGAGCTACTACAGCAAGGGGCCGCTCGTCGCCTATTTGATCCGGGCCGGCTGTACCTTGGCGGGCTCCTGGTCGCTTCAGCTGACCGCCAGTGAAATGCTCGCCGTGCGCCTGCCGGCGGTCGTCTGCGGCGGCCTGCTCCTGGTCAGCCTGTATCTCCTCACCTGGCAGGTGTACCGGAGTGAGCGCCTGGCCACCGTAGTGGTTGCCCTCGCCCTCACCCTGCCCCTCCTAGCGGCGGGATCCGTGCTCATGACCATCGATGCTCCCTACACCTGCTGCTGGGGCTGGGCGTTGGTCCTGGGCCATCAAGCTGTCTTTCGCCGTGCGAACTGGGCCTGGCCCCTGGCCGGGGTGGTGGTCGGCCTGGGGATCCTCGCCAAGTATACGATGGTCTTGTGGATTCCATCGCTCGGCCTGTTTCTGCTGCTGTCCAAGGAGCATCGCCGGCTGCTGCTGGAGCGCGGCTTCTGGAGCCTGGCCGCGGTTGCCGCGGCTTGCTGTTTGCCCATTGTGTTGTGGAACTTGCAGCACGATTGGGTCAGCGTACGGCACGTCGGTGGCCAGGCAGGTTTGCGCGACACACCAGGTATAAGATGGCTTGGACCTTTGAGGTATG